>JADGFG010000189.1 GCA_016743995.1 Kangiellaceae bacterium
AGTTGCCGAAGAAACCTGAAAACTTAGATTACCTGATGCCTTGGAATGTTGAATTGGAAACAACGATTAAAGGATAGGTGTCTTTCCACAGACGCTTACTTTTTACTTAGTAAAAAGGCTGTTATATTTATCCCTCCTTATTCTATTCATAAGCACTGGGGAAACAAAATAGCGCCTGAGGCTACAAGGCTATTTACTTGAATGACTATGTGATAAAAATATCGTGAAAAAAATTAATACTGATAATAAAGAAGTTTAATTATAAAAAGTATGTCTGTTGATATGGAGAGACAATTGAAAACACTACAAAAAACATGTGAATTTAAAAAATATTTATGCATGACTTCACTAACCGTTCTTTTTTCATGCAGCCAAACAGCTAAGCAAACCCTCTATACGATTGGCTATAGCAGTAGCGGAATTAATGTGGCCACCAATGAGGGTAATACAAAACTTACTGACAATGCAGGATATACCGCCTGGTCCCCAGATGGGAAACGTATTGCTTTTTATGGAAAGTACGATGAGAAGAAGACATGGTCAATTCATACAATGAACAGTGATGGTACAAATAGAAAACGGTTAACTCATGTAAAAAATAAATGGGATAGTGCACCAACATGGTCACCTGATGGGAAAAAAATTGCTTTTGGAAGAGAGTATACAGATTCGAAAGGAGTCTTCAGGGCGGAAGTCTGGATTATGAATGCTGATGGTAGTAATCAAACTCAAATAAAACCAATTGAAGGCAGCGCCCCTTCTTTTACCAGAGATGGAAGAATCGTTTATAATTCTGAATACAAAGATAAAAAAAGTGAGATAAGTATTGCAAACATTGATGGTAGCAACATTGTTCATTTGACAGATAATGATGCTAATGAGTGGCATCCAGAGGTTTCATCAGATGGTAAGAAAATCGCTTTTATGTCTGATATGGACGGAAAATATGAAATCTATACCATGAATATTGATGGGGCTAATCAAAAACGGTTGACCTATAATACTGTTGAAGATTGGTATCCATCATGGTCTCCAGACGGATCTAAATTGATATTTACGAGTAGCGTCGATGGAAAACCAAATATCTACATGATAAACAGTGACGGTTCTTCGAAAAAGAAAATTATAGAAGGTGGGACACAACCTGCATGGTTAAAAATAAATAGTCAAACACTAAATTGAACTGCATTATTAAAAATAAAAGAATACGTGATGAAAAGAAATTTAGCAGACAGTCTCATTAACACAAACCATATCGTAATCGCTGCAAGAGTGACGCCAAAAGACGGCGGGCCTTCTTCGGGTGTTATAAACGCTAAGCCGACATCTAAACGGAGCATTGAATGGATTTAAAATTTACACAAAGGTTAGCCGAACTTGATTGGTTGAGGGTTATTCTCATTCTTGCCGTTTTCCTGCATCACGTGAGTATGCCCTTCAATGGTGGCAATTGGCACATTATGAACAGGGAGTCGAGCAAGGTATTAGGCGATATAATGGTTTACTTTGAACAATTTAGACTGCCTGTACTTTTTCTTATATCGGGAGTTGGTTCTGCGATTTTGTTATCAAAAATTTCAATAGCAAAATTTGCTAAGGAGCGAACTCTTAGACTCCTGATTCCTTTGTTAGTAGGAATGGTTTTTGTTACTCCGCCTCAAAGTTATATAGAAAATATTGGTGAATATGAGTCATATTGGCAGGCTTTTCCAGTGCTGGCATTAAAATTTTCTACCATGCATCTTTGGTTTATCGAATATTTGATTGTTTTCGCATTATTAGCCATACCGGTAAGCAAGTTGCTTTCTTCTTATGTTGGAGTAAAAATCATTTCAATATTCGAGCAGTTATCAATGCGCTCATACGGCCTTTTCTTAATGGTCTTTCTATTAATTGCTCTGAGGGTGTCGCTAAAATTACTATATCCAGAGGATGATAAAAAAATCGAAAACCTGTCATCTTCGATGTTTTATTTTTTCTTTTTCATTGCAGGTGTAATTTTTATCCATAGTCAAAGTATCTGGTTGAAGATTCTTGAACATAAAGCTACCAACTTTAAGCTATTACTAATTAGTAGTGTGCTTTTTTACTCATATTATTACTCACCAGATTTGAGTGAGTATTTATCGCTTGAAATAAGGTGGTCCATCTGGTGGATAGTGTGTTGTTTAGTAGCGTGGTCCGCTACCTTAACAATAATTGGGTACGCCCAGTATTATTTCAGGAAAACACCGAAATGGCTTAAAACAAGCAACGAACTAATTTATCCGTTTTATATATTCCATCAAACAGTTATTGTTGTTGTCGGTTGTTTTATAATCAACTGGCAAGCTTCAATCGAATTAAAGCTATCTTTGTTGCTAGTTAGTTCATTTTTAATTACGAGTGCAATTTGTTGGTTAATTATTTATCCATTCAATTTATTCAGGGTACTTTTTGGGTTAAAAACTCGTAAAATGAATAGACAGAATGCACCAAGCGTTAATAACAAAAAAGTTAAAAACGATGCGGCATAATAATGCCGCACTTTTTGTTTATTTCAACTGCATGCTAAGGCAAACCCGGCATACCACAGATTGGGCAAATCTATTTTAGAAGAAATCCAGACCTCAGAAATAGAGAGTAAGCGTACGGCCAACCCCACCTGGCCAATAAACAGCTCTTCAGTAAAACTGATTCCAGCTTCATACTTATTTGAGATTATTTTGAAACAAAAACTAAAGAAGAATAGCGCTTGCTCATTGAGCAGCAATGAAAGAGCGGGCTTTCTATCTCGTCATTTTGTAAACAACATAACCAGGGCAGGACGTTTACAAAACAACTATAACGACGTTTTTTTTAAATCAGGATAAATTCAGTGAATCAATTTTCAATGCAAAAGCTTGAACAGTATTCGCTGGAAATTAACACTATCTTATCAGCCAATGAGGGTTGGAGAGCGGGGTATGAGAAAATTCAAATCAACTTAACAGACGAAACGTTTTTGGGGACACATACGGTAGTGTATAATTTATTTTACCGTTGGCTTCGAGCATCTGAATACACATGAGATCTGGCGAATTCAAAAAGACAATGACATATATACCACTATATCACTTCGACTCATTTTGTTTTAATGCCAATTCTGGAGAATTACGTTCACCCGATAAATGCATTATATTGCGGAGTAAAGTAGCGCAGTTACTGTTGTTCTTTTTACAAAATCCGAATACAGTCCTATCAAAAGAACAGATATTTACTCAAATCTGGGAAAACAATGAAGTTGTCGAAAACACCCTGAATCAAATTATTAAGGAATTAAGAGCTCATTTATCAGATTCTGCCAGATATCCCAAATACATAAAGACATTTCCTCGACGTGGATACTGTTGGATATTTATCGATATCAGGGAGCAGCTGGTCGAAAATATTCAGGATAAGGATAAGGATAAGGATAAGGATAAACTTGAAGTTGACATACCTGATCAAGACGTAATTAAGCTATCGGTATCACAAAAGAGAAAATATTCAATTCATCATATAGCTAGTTTAGGGCTAATTGTGGTTTCACTCGTTGCCCTATTTATATGGACTAGCATAGACAATCAACAAAACCCTTTACTTGCGGAAACTCAAAGCAGCAAAAAGTCCCCTCAGTTAATCGTTTTACCATTAACAAACAAAACGCGGGATGAAAAACTGGCTTGGTTAGAGTTAGGGTTACGACAATTATTAGTCTTTCAACTTGATGGACATGGTGTGATCGTTTCTCCACTCTCGCGGACTATGGATGCACTTGCGCAACAAGTTCAACAAGACAATGAACTGTCCCATACTCAGATACTGAACATGATAGCCTCACTAGGCGTCGATTATTTGCTCAAAGGGGATATAAACCAGGTGGGTAGTGAATTCAGTATCAATTACCGCCTTTTTAATAAAGACGGGACTATCAATGACAAGAGCATCTTCAGTGACGACATATTATCTAGCATACCGATAATTAGCGAACAGCTGAATACGGCATTAAATATTACAACAGAGAAGGTAGAGTCAAAGCTATTATCATTTAACAATGAAGCCAATATAGATTATGCAAAGGGGATTCAGGCCCTAAACACACAAGGTCCTTTATTGGCTAAACGTTATTTTGAAGCCGCTCTGATAAGAGATGAGTCTTTTGAATATGCTAAAGCCTATCTCGCCCTATCGGATAGTTTGTTAGGTTATTGGATGCAAAGCAAACAACAGTGGCAACACATATTAACAGAGGCAGACAAACAGCAAGATCCTCAACTAAAAGCGTGGGCATTGATTGGCATTGCCGGCATAGTTATGAACCAGGGATATTCACAACAGGCATTGAACATTCTCAATGGCACCGAGGAGTTAAAACCATTACTTATGCCTATGGTAACAATGGCGATTAATCAATTGACCCATAAGGCTCATA
This sequence comes from Kangiellaceae bacterium, assembly GCA_016743995.1. Classification (GTDB taxonomy): domain Bacteria; phylum Pseudomonadota; class Gammaproteobacteria; order Enterobacterales; family Kangiellaceae; genus Aliikangiella. The sequence continues at coordinate 4,433 of JADGFG010000189.1, forward strand.
TACATCTGGCGCAAGATGAGCAAGCCTTTAATGTTTTGAACAAGAATCCTGTACAAGAGGCCACTTCTTTTCAACAAAGAGCCGAGCAGTTGTTCGATCTAGCATCGATACCACCACTTGATTCTGGTAACAAAAGCATTTTAAAGGCCAGGCAGCAAAGCTCTGCAAAAGCTTACTATTCCGGCCTTGGGGGAGCTATTTGGCCATTATTAACGTTTAGTACATCCGAATACCCAAATTCAACACAGTTAGAAAAGGCACTGCGTTATTATCAATTGATCGGTCACCTGGAAGGCCAGGCAAGGACATTGTTAACCTTAAGTTACTTTTATAAACGTCAACCCGAGAAAGCATGGCAGTTGCTAAATCAAGCATTGACGATCTATAAAAAGCTAGCTATTCCATTAGAAGAGATTAATGTGCTTTGGGAAATGAGTGAAACGGCTATGCGTTTACAACAGCCAGAGCTTGCAATAAACCTTGCTATTCAGGCTCGTGACCAGGCCAAAGAGCTTGGATCTTTGGCTTTTGTTGCTAACCTGGAGCATCGTTTATCCTTCTTTCATCTGGAAATGTCAGGACACAACAAAGCGCAAAATCTAGCGTTGGCTTTGGACTATGCCAGATTAGCTTTACAAAGTGCCACTAAATCACAGCGTCAGCCGTTAATAGCTGATAGCCACTTTTTAATGGCGGTTGTTAAAACGGAGTTAGGAAGAATGGACAATGACCACTTATTAGAGTCCATATCATTCTATCAGCAACGCAATGATCATCTATCACTAATGGTGAGCAAGTTATATCAAGCCAAGCAGTTGATGTTAAATGAAGACTGGCAAACCGCTGAAACATTGCTTATCGGTCTGCAAAGTTCTCTCCATGTGTATGCCAATGGTTTGATTTATCCCGAATATTTTAGTGCGCTAGCGTTAATACTTAGTCAAGACCTTGCAATTTGTCAGCATCAACAAAAAAAGTTCTCACTTGCGTTAAACACTGTGAGTAAGGTTTTGAATGAACCCTTGATGGTTTTGCCAATATTCAGGCAACAGCAACAGAGCTTTAAAAAGTCTGCAGAAACTCAAATCATGCACTCATTGCCATTGTCTCGCATCCGATTTCCTCTGTTGTCAAAAACATTACGATTGGTAAATGTTAAATAATTACAATGAGTTACAAAAAATCATAAAAATATCATAGTAATAACAGATTAAATTACACTCATCTCCATACAATCACTTCACCTGCTAAATCCTGCAGTTATTCAGTACTGATTTAATCGTATTTCATAACCAAATTGAGGTAAACGATATGTATGGCACGCTCAAATTTTCCATCTTTCTGGTAGTGGTCTTCCTTGTTGGGAAAATCCAGGTAATGAACGCTGCACAAGATACAAAGCAGCTAGCTGATGATGTGCAGTTGCAACAAGGGGAGGTTGAGCTGGCGAAAACGACAAGTCGATTGACTCCGGTTTATCTGGTCGCACAGTTTAGCATTTCGGATATTGAGAGCTACACCAGGCAGTATGCCAAACCGGTAGTACAACAATTGCAAGATATTGGTGCCAGGCTTCTCGCCGGATCTCCCGAACCGCAAGTTCTGGAAGGTAAGTGGGTTCACAAGTCGACTGTGATTATTGAGTTTCCTTCAATGTCCGTAGCAAAAAAGTGGTATTCATCAGTAGAGTATAAGCCCTATAGAGACATTCGAATCAATAAACTGACAGAAGGGGGAAACATGGTTTTGGTGTCTGCGCATTGATCCATTCGCGTGTAGATTTTCAGGGTACACGATGTTAAGTTACTTGACAGGTGATGCTCGACAAAAAAGTGCTTCGAACAAGTAGTGACAAATTGGAACAGCTTTTTTGGGTCTTGGTTATGTTCGTTAAGGAGCGGCATGTGGGTTTTGACATGTCGTTAAGAAATTCACACTAACACAAAACTCGGGTTAAAAATGATTAAAGCCCCTCTTCAAAGAATTTTTTTGCTACTCATAGTATTTTTATTGCTTTCTTGCCAAGCATCAGAGTTCGATCAAATTCAAATATCAACTGAGTCAAATACCAGTAACAAAGCGTCACTCTACGTGAAGCAATACAAAACCATCTATGGCAAACGTATGGCCTATATAGACATTGGAAAAGGCGACCCGATTGTCTTTTTGCATGGAAACCCAACATCATCTTACCTTTGGCGAGATGTTATGCCGCATTTGGAGGGTCAGGCGCGGTTGATTGCACCGGATCTTATTGGCATGGGGGATTCAGAGAAACTGAATAATAGCGGTCCACATAGTTATTCATTTATTGAACACCGGAAATACTTATTTACTTTATTGGACGAATTGAATTTGGGTAAAAATGTGACGCTTGTAGTTCATGATTGGGGTTCGGCATTGGGTTTTGATTGGGCGAGACAACATACTGAAGCGGTCAAGGGGATTGTATTTATGGAAGCTATTGTTGCGCCTTTTCCAAACTGGGATGCGTTCACTCCTAACACAAAGGCGCAGGCTTTGTTTAAAGCCTTTCGAGCAAAAAACGGTGAAAAAATGATCCTCCAGGATAATATGTTTATTGAAAATCTATTACTGGGCGATCCAGACTTAAACGCTAAAGATAGGGAAGTGTACCGCAAGCCTTACCTTGAATCGGGTGAAAGCCGTCGTCCCACTTTAAGCTGGCCAAGACAAATCCCCATAAACGGAAAGCCCGTCGACGTTAATAACATAGTCGCAACCTATAATGCATGGCTTGGCAACTCCAATGTGCCCAAACTATTTATTAATGCTGATCCGGGTGCAATCCTTACAGGCGAAATGCGGGAAGTGGTTAGAGCCTGGGAAAACTTAACTGAAACCACGGTTCCAGGCAATCATTTTATTCCGCAAGAATCACCACATAAAATTGGCCGGGCGATTTCTGATTGGTATATACAGCTTTGAGCACAGTTAGTATGACGGCGTGGTTCGAGTTATGGTTGTTAACTTGCGCAAAGAATTGCTCCATTTTCATTAAAGCTTGCAACACACTGTTGATCCGACTGTAAAACAACTATAACGATGTTTAACAATATATTACGATAAATTGAGTAGAGCAATTTTTAATGCAAAAGCTGGATCAGTTTTTGGTGAAAATTAACATGCAGCGCCAAATTTATTTGGTGAAACTGTAGCATATGTTTACCTTCGATGGAGATAGCATATAACTTTGTTTCAGTTATTGAAGCAAAAGAAAGGGTGCACAATTAAGTTTCACATTAAATTTACAACAAACTTTTGGGAGATATAAATGCCAGACATTCAAGTCAGTATTTTTTCAATCGTAGTAGCGGTTATGTTAGGTTTTTTTCTTAGTTACCTATGGTATACACCTTTGTTCGGTAAAGTTTGGGCTAAAGAGATGGGATTTTCGTCTGATGAGAAGCCTGACTCTCTTATGAAGTCATTGTTGTTAACAATATGCAGTATCTTTTTAATAACCTTTGTTCTTTCAAATAATATTGCAGCGTGGACCCCCAATACTTGGGGGTCTTCTATTCCAAGCCTTCCACTCTATGCGCAAGCACTACAAGCAGCGCTTTTTACTTGGGTAGGTTATTTTGTATCAACGGGGTTATTAGGTATTGCATGGGAAAAACGTTCATGGAAATTATTCGCAATTGATGCAGGATATTATTTGGTATTGTTGCTTTTAATTGCATTTACGATTGTTTACGTATAGTAAATAACCTCAACTCGGGATAAGCACAACCATCCAACACAACTATTTTAGCGGCTCTCTGCGTTAAGTTTGCTTCCAATAACCAGTTATTACTGCGCAAAC
>JADGFG010000190.1 GCA_016743995.1 Kangiellaceae bacterium
GTATAGTGCTATCGCGTGGCGTTATCAGAGAAATTGCTGTAAGCTACGCTTCCTGAAAGCGACAAGCATTTAATTCAGCTTATCAATATTAATATCAAGTTATTATCAGAGATTTTTTTATGAGTTTTGACTCTTTAGGTTTATCGGAATTTCTTCTTAAAGCGGTAACTGAGCAGGGGTATCAATCACCCTCTCCAGTCCAGAGCCAGGCGATTCCGGCTGTATTGCAAGGTAAAGACGTCATGGCGGCTGCGCAAACCGGAACTGGAAAAACTGCCGGATTTACCTTGCCCGTTTTGCAACAACTACTCGAAGGAGAGCCTGCAAAAGCGAATCAGGTGAGAGCGCTGGTTTTAACACCCACCCGAGAACTGGCAATGCAGGTTAACGAAAGTGTTGCCACTTACAGTCAATATACTTCATTACGTTCAACGGCGGTATTTGGTGGTGTAAAAATCAATCCACAAATGATGAAATTACGTCGTGGCGTTGATGTTCTGGTTGCTACGCCGGGACGTCTGCTTGATCTTTATGGTCAGAATGCAATGAAATTTAATCAGCTTGAAGTGCTGATCCTTGATGAAGCCGATCGTATGCTTGATATGGGCTTTATTAAAGACATCCGTAAAATTATTTCATTTTTACCTCGAAAACGCCAGAACCTGATGTTTTCGGCGACCTTTTCTGAACAGGTAAGAACTCTGGCCAAAGGTCTGATTAATAACCCGGTAGAAATTTCGGTCAACCCACCGAATACCACTGCAAAAACAGTAAAACAATGGATTTGTCCTGTTGATAAAAAACAGAAACCACCTTTGCTGGTTCAACTGATAGTTGATAATAAGTGGGACCAGGTTCTGGTTTTCTGTAGAACTAAGCATGGGGCTAATCGTTTAACTCGTTATTTAGAAACTGGCGGTATCAAAGCCGCAGCAATTCATGGCAATAAAAGCCAGGGGGCTCGAACAAAGGCACTTACCAATTTTAAAAGTGGCGATATTCAAGTGTTGGTTGCGACTGACATAGCCGCCCGAGGGCTGGATATTGATCAATTGCCTCACGTTGTTAATTTTGATTTACCCAATATTTCTGAAGATTATGTCCACAGGATTGGCCGAACGGGTCGAGCCGGGTTAACGGGAGAAGCCGTATCACTGGTGAGTGCGGATGAGTTTAATTATCTGGTTGATATTGAACGTCTGATAAAGCAGGTTTTGCGTCGAGAGTTGATTGACGGGTTTGAGCCTGTTCATAGCGTGCCTGCTTCACCAACTGTGTTGCGGCCGATTAAAGCCAGAAAACCTAAAAAAACTAAGAAAAAAGGGGAGCATCAAGATGGCCAGCGTTCAGGTGAAAGTGCGCGCGGACATAAACCGGCCGGAAAAAACAGGCGACATGCTGTAGGCAACGATTCAGCTAATAAATCAGGGAAAAAGATACAGCATGGAAACAGGCAGGGGAGTCGAGACTCTGCCAAAACGGCTAATCCTGTAAAATCTGTAAATAAGGGATAATATCGTTGAAAAAAATTGCGATTTTTGTTGATGTACAGAATATCTACTATACAACTCGTCAATGTTATGGTCGGCAGTTCAATTATAGAAAATTCTGGCAAAGAGTGAGTGCTCAGGGAAAGGTTGTTTCGGCGACAGCTTACGCGATAGCTCGTAACGATGATAAGCAGAAAAAGTTTCAGGATGCGCTTAAACACATTGGTTTTAATGTAAAACTGAAACCTTTTATTCAACGGAGTGATGGTTCCGCCAAAGGTGACTGGGATGTTGGAATTGCGATTGACATGATGGAACTTTCTGAGCAGGTCGATGTTGTTATTTTACTTTCGGGTGATGGTGATTTTGACCTTTTGCTGGAACGAGTTAAGTCTAATCATGCCGTTTATTCCGAAGTCTATGGTGTTTCAGCGCTGACTGCTAACTCTCTGATAAACGCAGCCAGTCGCTTCATACCGATAGACGAATCTTTTTTACTGTAAACAGAACTTTCACTTTATTCTGTTTAAACCGCAACAATAACTCTGACTGCTTCCAGTTGAAGTTGTGTTTCAGATAAATATTTTTCTAATAATTGGGTCTGGTTTTCCAGAAAATCAAACTCATCTTGTCGAATATTAGGGTTTTTCTTTTTAAGCGATAATAATCGGTCGAGTTCTTCCTGTTGGATTTCTTTCATCGAGTAGACAACATTGCTGAGAATTTTATCAGCTTTTTTATCAGCTTTTTTATCCGCCGATTCCAACATCTTTCTTAATGTGTTTGCTTCACTTTTTAATATTTGTCGAGATGTTGTTTTTGCCAGTTTGTGGCATTGTCTGCTTAGATTTTCATGATTAACTTTTTCTGCCAGGTTGTTACCGTTTGTATCTGTTAGTATTCTGATGGTTGTAAACGGTAGAAAACGTTGAGCTTGCAGGTATTTGGGAGCAACACTTTCAACATGGTAGATTACTTCCATCAAAACTGTTCCGGCTTTGATTGCCTTGTTTTTTAAAATACAGACACTGGCATTGCCTTTGTCTTCTGATAAAACTAGATCAATGGCGCCATTGACCATTGGGTGTTCCCATGTAAGAAATTGAATGTCATCTCGTGATAGTGCTTTTTCTCGATCATAGGTCACCGTAATTCCATCTTCTGGAAGTGCAGGAAAAGCACCAATAAACATATGATCCCCGGGGGTTATCACATAGGCTTTCTCAGAATGATCTTCCAGTTGTACGCCAAATCTGTCCCAACAAGCTTCCATAAAAGCTTTTGGTGCAAGACTATCTCTTTCTGCGACTTTTTCCACTAACTGGTTTGCCGTTTCCTTATTAAAAGATGCAAGTTCTAATAGTTTGTCTCGGCCAGATTCCATTGCACTATTGACACTTTCAGTAATTTTACTGGTCTCTTCAATGAGTGATTTTTGCAGTACCTGATTATTTCTGTCGAGTAAGGCATCAAATAGCATTGCCTGTGTTTTCTTAAATATTTCTGCACCTGCAGAATTGGTTTTTTCAAATGCATGCATTCCCAGATGGTACCAGTTAAAAATTGTTTCCTGAGCACTTTGCTGAATGAATGGAACATGTATTTCAATATCTTGTGATTGTCCTATTCTGTCCAGTCTTCCTATTCGTTGTTCCAGTAAATCAGGATTGGCAGGTAAATCCATTAACACCAGTTTATGGCTAAATTGAAAGTTTCTGCCCTCGCTACCAATTTCTGAGCAGAACATGACTTGTGCGCCATCCTCAAGGTCAGCGAAATGTGCCGCAGCGCGATCTCTACTGATAATATCCATATCCTCATGAAAGGTGCAACAATTGACTCCAGCTTTAAAGCGAAAATGTAAATCGAGGGTTATTGCTGTATCTTTGTGAGCACATATAATTAATATTTTATCATTTCGGTTTTCTTTTAAGAAGGTTCTTAGCCAGTTAATTCTTGGGTCGAAATGAACCCAGGTATCATCCGTATATTGAGTTTCTGGGTGCAATAAATAAGCGATGGTTTCGCTCAGGCTATCACCAACATCGTCAAAGTACTTGTCGCAGGGTTCTACAGGATGAGCGAAGAGTTTTCGCTGAGGAAAGCCTTTAATGTTCTTTCGAGTATTTCGATAGAGAACACGTCCAGTTCCATTGCGGTCAAGCAGTTCCTTTAAAATTCGCTCTCGATTATCTTCCTCTATTTCCATATCAGTGATATATCCTGCCACTTGCTTCTTGAGAGAAGGACTCCAGTTTTTGGAGTCGGCTAGCTGACTAACCAGTTGTGCAACGGGTTGATAAGCTTTTTGTTCTTCTACAAAAGACTCCAGACTATGAAAGCGATCAGGATCCAGCAGACGCAATCTGGCAAAATGACTTTCTTGTCCTAGTTGTTCGGGGGTTGCAGATAGCAGCAGTAATCCTGGAGTTTTTCTGGCAATTGTTTCTACTCGCATATATTCATTACTGGGAGTGTCAGGTTGCCATTCAAGGTGATGGGCTTCATCTACAACCAGTAAATCCCACTCACCTTCAGCCACTTGTTTCAAATTACATTCTGCAAGAAATTCACTGCTACATAATACGAATTGCTCAGAAAGAAATGGATTTTCAATTTCAATGTCGTCAGTATTGATAGAGTCATCCAGATCTAGCTCATCAAGGCTGGTTAATGATTCAACTCGTTCCTGATCAAATATACTGAAGTGTAAATTAAAGCGACGAAACATCTCAATAAACCACTGATTAACTAATGGTTGTGGGACAACAATCAGGACTCTCTGCGCTCTGCAAGAGAGCAACTGTTGGTGAATGATCATCCCAGCTTCTATTGTTTTGCCAAGGCCTACTTCGTCTGCCAGGAGAACTCGTGGAGCGAAGCGCTCACCAACTTCAGAGGCTATATATAACTGATGTGGAATGAGGTCTACCCGAGGGCCCTGTAGTCCATTTATCTGACTACGCTGCTGACGCTCTTTGGCTTTCATTGCTGCATACCGGAGTTCAAACCAGCGTTTAGAGTCGACCTGTCCTGAAAAAAGTCGGTCAGATGCTTTATTTAATTGTAAATGGTGATCAAGTTGAGTTTCCGGAACGGGGATAAGTTCATCGCCATTTTCTTTTTCTTGAGCCATATACACCAGTATATTATTAAGGTTCTCAACTTTTTTAACCGTCAGGATATCTCCATTGACCGTTTCAATTTGCTCTCCAGTTTGATAGGTCATGCGAGAAAGTGGTGCGTTGTTCCTTGCGTAGCTGCGGCTGTCATCGGTTGCTGGGAAAAACACACTGACGATTCTATGATCAACATCCTGGATGATACCTAGTCCAAGTTCTGTCTCGTTTTCACTTAGCCAACGTTGGCCGGGGGCAAATTCAGTCATATCAGGGATTTTAATTACTCGATTTGGTGTATACAGGCAGATTTTAAAGAGCTGGATTATATCACTAGTCGTTTTTTTAGATAAACAAATTACTGCTAATTTTGCTTCACTTTCTTTAAATAACCCTGATTATTGATGAAGCACCCCTAATTGCCTGTGTCCGTAACGGCTGACTGCTGGAGTTAGGTCTGAACAGTTTTAACTTAAAGCTAGAATTATTTCAGTTTTGGAACAAAATGAGCTAAAAACTGTGAATTTAATCAAATTTCTGTTTTAAAACAAGTTGATATGGATGAGGTCTGATACGGTCGACTTGCAATTGTGTGCTTTATTATCTTTAATCTGAGTTAATTCGGAGGAAAATGACGTATGACACTGATTACTACAGACCGGCTTGTTTTGAGAGAATTTGACCTTGAAGACGCGTCATTTATCCTTGAACTTGTAAATGATCAGGGATGGTTGGAAAATATTGGTGATAAAAATGTTCGTTCTATTGAGGATGCAGAGCAATATTTGCTAAGTGGACCTATCAGGAGTTACCAGGAGAATGGTTACGGTCTGTACATGGTAGAGTTAAAACTAACGAATATAGCCGTTGGCATGTGTGGCCTTGTGAAACGAGATTGTTTTAAAAGTCCGGATGTCGGTTTCGCATTTGTGCCTGAATATAGAGGCCTTGGATTTGCTTCAGAAGCGGGTCGCTCTGTTCTTAAATACGCAAAAAGTCAATTGAGTTTAAATAGAGTTATTGGGGTAACCTCTATGAATAATGTCGGTTCGATGAAGGCTTTGGAAAAAATGGGAATGCAGTATGATTCTTTGGTTAGCATGCCTGGTTACGATGAAAAAAGCAGATTATTCGTTCCACGGTAATAGTACAAAATTGAGAAAATCTAACGCTTTTTTATCTATAAAATCTTCTACACTTTGATACATTTTTATTTTGCTGAAAGACTGTTGGTTGGTTGCCAGTTGTTTCACAAGTTTCTTACCAATTCCCATTGTTTTTTTATTTCTATGTTATAGTCTTGTTTGCTCAGCAATCTGACAGGCATGATTCTATTATTTTGATGGGAGTTTAACAGCCCTTAGTTTAATGGTCAGCGATGATAACCTGGTTAGTGTTATAAAAACGTTTGGCTGGTAGAAAAATATTTTTAATTAAAACAACTTCATGAATCATTATGCTGCTATATCAATCTACTTATTTCGAACACAGCAATAAAATATTGGTGAAAAGATAATAGCGAGGTAAAAATATGGAAGGTTATGGAAAAATTTTACTTGTTGAAGATGACCTTTCTCTGGCGCAGTGGATAGAAGAGTATCTACAGGAACATGGTTATATTGTTACTCATGTCAGTTCGGGGAATGAAGTCATTTCAGCGTTTAAAACGACAAAGCCTGATTTAGTTTTATTAGATATTATGTTGCCGGGAATTGATGGCATTCAGGTTTGCAAAGAATTGAGAGCGTTTTCCAGTGTTCCGGTTGTAATGTTAACCGCGAGAAGTGATGAGCTGGATGAAGTTGTTGGTCTGGAAGTCGGGGCGGATGATTATTTAACAAAACCCATCAGGCCAAGAGCGCTAGTTGCGCGAATAAAAACACTGATAAGAAATAAAAAAACGGCTGAAACTGTTCCTGTTAAAGACAAATCTCTTGAGTTTGGTGAACTCTATCTGGATTCCAATTCTAAACGAGTACTTTATCGAAAAAAAGAAGTTATGTTGTCTTCCGGGGAATTTGAATTTATCTGGTTTCTGGCTTGTAATGCTGGGCAGCCTGTTAATCGAGATCAAGTTTTTCTTGCTTTGAAAGGAAGGGAGTATGATGGGCAGGACCGGCGTTTTGATTTGATGATTTCTGCATTGCGTAAAAAGTTTGATGATGCACCACAAAATCCAGAAAAGATTAAAACCATCTGGGGTAAAGGTTATCTTTTTGTTGCTGATGCGTGGGCATGATTTTTGAGAAGAATTTATCTAAGCATATTAATAACGGCGCTTTTTTCACTTTTTTTACTAGAAAAATTTATTGATTTGTTATTCGACTTCCAGACCAGAGATGAGATCGCTGAAGCCTATTCTTTAGAAAGAAAACAGGTTAGTGGTTTTAGTCAACTGTTGAACACAGTTCCGGCTAAAAAATTGCTTTCAAAGACTGAAGAGTTAGCTGAACAATTTAATGTAAAGTTGACTCTTGTGTTGAAACACTCCTTAGTTCTATCGCCAGAATTAGTTTTAATGGTGAGTTCAGAGGACGGGCTGTTGTTAGGTTCTCATTCCGGGGTCCAGCTGATAAAAAATATAGAGAATCATCCTGAGTGGTTAATTAATTACTGGGTTGATAATAAAGCAGATATACCTGGTTCCAGTTTTAGCCTGGAGTTGGGAATGACTGCGTTGTTTTACTCCGGAGTTTGTATCGTATTACTAGTATGGGCCTTTCCACTGGCGCGCCGTTTATCAAAACTTAACCGTCTGGCTTCTGAATTTGGTAGCGGTGATTTGAGTCATCGAGCTTCAACAGGAAAATTTTCATATATAGGAGAGCTGGAAATAAGTTTTAATCGTATGGCAGGTCAGATTGAAGCGCTACTAAATGAAAATAAGTTATTAGCTGATAGCCTTTCTCATGATTTAAGAACGCCACTATCCTGCTTTCGTTTTGGTGTAGATGCAGCGCTGGAGACCGATAGTACCAATAAAAAAAATTATTATCTGGAGCGTATGGATGAAGACCTGACTCGCATGGAGAATATGTTGAATGCATTTTTAGATTATGCCTGCGTGGAAAGAAAACGGTTTGAATTGTCTACAGTAAATACTGATATTGTTGAGCTGATTAGTTTTTCTGTAGAGACGTGCATGCCTCTTGCCGACAAGAGAGAGGTTCAGCTTAGTATTGTTTCTAATGAACCGTTTAAAATGATTCAGGTTGACCCTGACTGGATGGGGAGAGCATTAGTTAACTTGATTAGTAACGCAATTTATCACGGTAAATCCTGTGTTATTGTAACCTGTGAGGTTATCGCACATTCTGTTATTCTTTCCGTTGAAGATGACGGAGCAGGTGTCCCTGACAATGAAATAGAAAATATTTTCAAGGCATTTGTGAAGCTCGATAAAAGCAGAAGTAAGCGCAATCGTTTTGGTCTTGGATTAACCATTGTGAATCGAGTGATTAGCTGGCATCAGGGTGAAGTTAAAGTCAGTGCTTCCAGTCAGCTTGGTGGTGCAAAGTTTTCGGTTATTTTGCAAAGTTAACCAATGTATCCGACATTGATCAGACCATTTTCAATAAATTTTCATTTAAGGGGCTCGCCAAGTAAATGAATTTCTAATAGAATAGCTCCAAAATAAAAACGAGAG
>JADGFG010000191.1 GCA_016743995.1 Kangiellaceae bacterium
ACAGTTCATAAACATATTTATTTGAAAATTCAATAATATCATCGGGACAACGGTAATGTTCATCCAGCATCACAGAAGCCTGTTTAATCGATTTAACCAATTCAAAAATATGCGAACCACCGCCTTTAAATCCTCTGGCCTGTGTCGACCTTAAATGCTCGTCCAGCTCATGGTCTTTAAACAGATAATCATCGATGACTGAATTTTTCTTAAGCACGGTTTGTTTATCATCACCAACAACCAGTAATTTTTTTGCTCTATACATCAAGGAAATAGCATCATCAACACGACATTGAGTCGCTTCGTCAATGATAACCAGGTCAAAACTTCTCTCAGCACAGGGTAAAACAAATGGAACCATCTGCTTTCTAACTACCCAGACAGGAAAAGTATCTGAAAGCGCCTGAGTAAACTCGTTAAAGACATTGCCACTTTCGGCAATTGAATTAAACTGCTTCAAATTATCGGCCAGCGATTTAATGGTGGTAATTTTACTAGTACCACTACGTCGATTTGATTCCGTAGCCCTCATCACAATATCGTTGAGGCTGGCAGAAAATCGCTGCCTGATCACCCTGCCCTGTTCTTCATATAGATCACTAATCTGATCAAGCAATCCCTGTACAGAAACTGATGGACGATTTGATGAAACTCTGCCACCAGAACTGATTGATTGCCGAAATGCATATCGTAACGCTCTTTTATGTTTTCTTCGATAAGAATCTCTGGTGGTCACCCCATAAGCAAACACTTTTTGATAAAGCCCCAGGGCCAGACAGGGAGACGTTCCTACACGAATGGCATCATGGATATTACAAAATTGTTCCCAGATATTTACGGGCCAGCAACTCGACCGACCAAGCAACTCGATCTGGTCGGTAATCATAACTAGTAGTTTTATGGCTGCACTTTTCAATGGTGTGCGAAACAGCGCGCGTATTTTATGTCCAACTCGACTCATACCAGAGTCACTATCTGGCATCTGTTTTATTAACAAAGACTCCAGATAACGGATTATTTCATTTCTTGGGTATTCTTTGACCAATTTATCAAATTGCTCTGAATTTTCTGGACATTTCGCAATAATAAGTTTTAATATTTCTCTGTCTTCATTCAACCGGGATATTTCAATATCAAAATCTCTTCCCCGCACATTAAATAAACCATAGCAAGCATGCATATCGGATTTAATCATGGCCAGTCTATTTTCAACAAAACCAGAAATAATATTAATATCTTCTCTATTTCCTTCCAGTAATAATTCAACAAAACTGGAAACTGACTCTACATTATTAGTAACAGATTTTTTTGTCACTCGAATATCAAAAGGCGTTTCTTCAGCAACCTGCGATATCACCTGCAATGCTAAATCATCTGTTAGCTCCTCAATTTTTGTATTGATAACGTTTAACTGTTTTTCAAGGCTATTAAAATTTACATTGGTACCCTGATATAAATTTGCGTTAACATCCTGAACCTCAAAAACTGATTTCAGCTGTGTTATAAGAGCAGGAAGCGACTGCTCTCCTGTTTCAACATCATCAACTATTTTTATTGCGCCTGAAAGAAGCATTTTCCAGTGCTGTTGCTGTTCCGTTTGATCCTCACCGATAGCGTATTGAATCAACTTTTCATTTAACGCCTCTATTGCGGCTTGCTGATCACTCACAATCAGGATCCGCTGCTTACTACAAATTGCGTGAATAAGCAGATTCATAATAGTATGGGTCTTTCCTGTGCCAGGTGGACCTTCCAGCAAAACAAGATCATGATGATTCAGTTTATCAATCAGCTTTCTTGAACTTAAAGGAAGACTGCCGGGAATCCATGTTAATCGGGCAAATTCTGTCTTGTCTTCCAGCTGACTTCGTGAATACAGGTCACTCGCCGACCGTTGACTTAGCTCAGGCGTTAAAAACTGACCTAATAACGAATGATAAAATCGGCCAGTCGCTTGATGTGCGATTGTATTAATTTTTTCCAGATCGGCTTCAAATGCCTGTTCGATTGGATTTTGTACCTGGTTGGCTCTATACAGTATTGTTGACTCCAGATCACACTCAATACCTTTTAGCTTTAACTCACTTAAAATTCCTCCTTTTCCATTTTCATCCTGATAACCAAACAGTATTTCTCTAGTTCGGTCAAATATCGCTTCTTTTAACGGTAGATGACGAACCAGATGTATCCGATCATTTATTCTGTCAATACTGATGTCCTGAACAAGCAATGTATTAAAAAATTCATTAACAGGATCTGCGCCTCGAGTGTTATCTGTAAATCGTTCAACCAGATGTGCCAATGCAAGATGATTCAGGTAAAATCGTCCATTGTCCTGACACTCGATGTGCACACCTCTTCCAGACTCTCTTATTTTTATCTTTGTATAATATAGCGGAAATCGGAATGACTTAATTGATTTGTTGAACGTAAAAAGTGCGTCTACAATTTCAAATCCAAGATAAAATTCACTTGAGCGGTCGCCAATAAAACCCTCTCGGAAAATGCCCGACTCACTGGTACTCAGTTCAAAAAAGAACTTGCCATCAGCAAATAACTTAATGTTACTGGCAGACAGGGGAATATTAAACTCAAAGCACGCTTTAGACTTTACCGACTGCGCCCCTTTTTTACTTTCAACCTGAGAAGTAGTAGAGGGTAAAAGAATTTTTTTATCCTCAAATAGCTCTGCATAATCAACGGTGATGTTCTTTTCGCTATAACGTTGCCCCAATTTTGTCTGATAAGGATTAAGTTCTACATTATCACCTTTGGCAGGCTCAACAGTCCTGGCAATAGCAGGTTTATTTTCAGCGCTATCAAGATCAAATTTATCTGACAATAATCGTTCAGTCAGATTTGGTTTATATCGTTCCACGCTGTACAACACATCTTTACGTAACGACAGGTCACTGGTAATGCTTTTGCTTCCTTTGACAAAGCTAAATTGAAATAATTTATGATAGGAAATAATCTCTTCAAAAGCGTCATTAGGATGCTGTAATTTTTCATTATATAATAGTTTTCCCAAAGCAGACAAAGAGCGACGACTGACAGTGATATACCCGGAAGAACCCTTGCGCTCTTCAACATCTTGTATGATCAGATTATCCAGGTCCACATTAGACGACTTAAAATAAAAGTAATCTTTATTTAAAAATGAAACATTGTACTCAAAGGCCTTGGTTCTATGTTGAGACTCGTCATCCATTATCGCCCTGATACAGGCCCTGAATCGACTAAAAAGATGTCTTTGTATAAAAATTTTTCTGCCTTCGGCTTTATTTTCCAGGGAATAAATGTAGAAGCCATGATTATTCTTAAATCTCTGAATAACAAAATTATTGTTTCTATCTACTTTTTTATTTAATTTCATTTCAACAACAGCTGATTTTAAGCTGACACCCTTTTTAAAGCTTGCCAGTATTCGACTCCGACTTTTGGTTTTGATCGGATTTTTCGATTGCTCCACGCCAGTATCCTCCGAGACAGACAGACTTTCACGGCGTTTTAATTTCTCTTTTATTTTCTGAGGCATAATCTCAATATTTCCTCACTTGTCGGTTCATCTTAAACAGCTAAACTCAGTCAATGGAACACACTACCTGATCAGCAATGAAACTCTGCGGTTTCTGGCACGAGCTTTATCAAGAGCCTCGCCCTCTTTTCCTGTAACCTCAATCACGGGCCTGGTAGAGGCATAACCAACAGCTCTCAAACGCTCGGACTTAAACCCCAGAAAAGTTAATTGCAAAATCATACTACTTGCTCTTTTTCCACTTAAAGTCCAGTTAGTGATTGTTTCACCTTTTACAATTCGATAGTAAGGCACATCATCAGTATGCCCTTCGATGTCAACCTTATAACTCGTCTTCAATATCTCTGTAAGAATAGGTTTAATTTTTTCAACAGCGCCTGATTTAATTGTTGCCTGCCCCTGGTCAAACAGAATACCGGTATCAAGATCGACTCTCACACCATCTTTATCCATCTGAACAACCACACCGGGTACGCCAGGAATGCCTTCAACAATTTCTTTTATAGAATCACTTAACTCAACCAGGGTATTCTCTGTCTTTCCCGTCATCACGCTTTTAATTTTTTCAAAAGAACCGGTTTCTATTTTGCTCATGGTTAATAACATGACAAAAAATACACAAAGAATAACCATCAGATCACCAAAGCTGATATAAAATGCATCAATGCCTCCATCATCGGTTTCACTTGTCAGTTCATCTAACCTCATTAGTCAGAATCCAGCTTTTTATTGACAATCACTTCATTGATCCTGCGCTCATCTCTTCTAACTAAAATACTGACTCGCTTCATAAGAAGCTTATGTGTTTCAAGGTACAAACCATTATGGTTTTCCAACCGCCCTGCCAGAGGCGTAAAAACCATGGAGCCCAATATCGAACCAAATGCAGTTGTCATTAACGCCAGAGACATAGCGGGACCAATATTCGCGGGGTCTTCAAGTAATTGTAACACTTCGATTAACCCGATAACCGTTCCTAACAGTCCCAACGCAGGTGCAATTTTCGCTCCCTTATTCAATAATGACACAGCCGTTTTTCTGGTTAAGAAAAAGGAGGCGACCCGGTTGCTGACAAAATCTTCAATCTCTTCATAAAACAACTTCTGCTTAATCATATGAACAATGTCATTTAACAGTTCTCCCGATATTTCATCGCCTTCTCGCAAATTGAGAATGCTACCGCCACTGATTATAGTTTCATCCAGTTCATCGATCGTTGAGTTCAGGTTTTTTACCGGACTGATAATAAAAGATCGAAAAATAAACTGAATGGTCTGATAAAAAGTTGTAATATCAAATTGAAATAACAGACAGCCAAATGTTCCGCCTACGACAAAAAAGAAACTTCTGTAATCATTGAAAACAACCGCATAACTAGAACTATTTTCAAAATCAATACCAATAGCAGTCATTAATACCGCTAAAATAATACCCAGACTTAAAAAAGCCGTCACGGAATCAAACCTTCGTCGGACCACACTTAAATATTTTTGTTGTTTCAGACCATTCATTAATTTTCTCTTCCCAGATTTAGCTTAACTAAATACGTCATATTTAAATCTGTTTTTCATTATTGTTTTCAATGCTTTTTTTGTTTGCTTCGCCAGATGACAAGTCAGACGTAACCAAACCTTCTGAAGCCTCGCCATCAGGTTCGACGTCAAAAGGCGATTCACTCGCCCCGACCAACTGATTACGGCCAATTTCATAGACAACCAACTGCTCATCAAGGCGCTCGACAAACTTATTCGAAGAAACATTATCCAGCTCTGAGAAGCGAACGACATAGTTATCTGCAATAGAAATAAGCACTCGCATTCCCCGCTTTAACGATTGAATGAAAATGGCCTCTTGATTATTTAGCGCACTAATCTGAAATTCATTACGCTCAGAATCTCTCGCTTTAAAAGTATTTCCTTCAACATGGAGTAACTCTGCGGAACGCTTTTCTATGTTTCCCAACTCCTGGTTATCTAGAAATAGAACACCAACCGCTTTTTCTTCATTCTCATCAAATGTCACCAGGCAACGCGACTTAAAATCAGGAACCCTGTCAAGAATATAAGTGGGTACATCAACCTGTTTTCGAGCAAACTTTACTTTAATTATTCGTTTCTTTAAATCAATATCTTCCACAGTACAAATATGCGTATTCTCTGGTAGCATCTGCCTCATATCGAGAGCTCTGGAGGCACGATTTAACGACTTTTGTTCTTTAGTCAGCTGCTGAGTCAACAAACTGACCTGCTGACTAAGTGCTGCATTATCTTTTTTTAATTGCTTGATTTCTTTTTTTAATGACTGATTTTTAAGTGCTTCCATCTCACCGGAAAACACAGCCTGTTTGTCATGAGCTCTGGATTCATATTTTTCCAGCTCGTCATAAAAAAACTGAAGGACTTCTCCAATTTTATTTTTTTGAGGTAATTCAAAACGGAAACAAGGCAGATAATCAGAAACCTGCCCTTCAATGAGTGATTTCTCACTATTACCAGAGATCCTTTTTTTATTCTTTGAAGAGACTCTGCCATAAACACAAAGCAACAAGCTATCCAGGCAGGAAAGAATATTCTCAAGGTTTGACACATAGCCATGCGCTTCAAGCACTGAACGAATGGTATCGACAGGGCTGGTAAATAGCACTTTATCAACAGTGATATAAAAATATTTTTCATCATCGTTAAAGTCGGCAATTGATAATTTTGAACTAAACGATGCCCCGGAGAAATCAAATGATTCTCGATTAATAATGACCTCTGGCTTTTCCTTTTCAAATAATGACATTTATTTTGTCTTTTATGAGTTTTTGTCTCGTTAAATATCAGGGCTAAAGATTCGAGCTCTTTTATTGATGTCAGAGTGGGAATCTCGGCCGCTCGAAGAAAAAAGAATTATATCTGCTCAATCGGTTTAAATATTCGAGTCAGGTCACAGTACTATGGCTAATTAGACGGCTGCATAGGATTATAAAGGCAAATATCACTGAATATTGACGCAGTTCTCACTTTTCAGTTTACTCAATAACTTCTGGAAGTTAGTCGCAATATCACCTGGTCAAACAAGTAATGACTGCTCTATTGATAGAATTAAAACAAAAAAGCACCCTTTAAAGGGTGCTTTTGAAGATTGGGAAAACCAATTATACCATCCGAAAAAATTCGAACAAACCAGCAGAAAAAATTAAATTAAAACGCTCATAAAAGATGAGGTTCTGGTTAAATTTAAATTAGTATTGTAACCAGCCCGTTTAACTTAAGTTAAATTAGTTTCTTCTCCCTCTGAACGAGCAATAACAACGGCACAAACCGAATCACTAAAAACATTCACAGAAGTTCTCATCATATCAAGCACTCTGTCAGTTACCAATAACAATCCAATGCCTTCCAGAGGTAAACCAACAGCGGCTAAAATAACAGTAATAGCAACCAGACTGGCTGCAGGAATTCCTGCGACTCCAATAGAAGTTAATAAGGCAATAAACACAATAGTGAATTGAGTTGCAAAATCAAGATTAAGCCCATAAGCCTGTGCAATAAACATTGCGGCGACACACTCGTATAATGCCGTACCATCCATATTAACGGTAGCGCCAAGTGGGAGCGTAAATGAAGTCGTTTTATTAGATACACCAGCATCTTTCTCTACTGTCTCTAATGTCATGGGTAATGTCGCTGATGAGGAAGCCGTTGAAAAAGCCGTTAACATAACCGGCATCATTACCTTGTAATGCTTAATCGGGTTAACTTTTGCAATGTACTTTAATATGATTGCCAGGTTAATAAATGCATGAATAGCCAATGCAATAAATACCGTCAGAAAGAACCAGGCCAACGTAACAAAAGCATCAAGCCCTGTCATAGTCACCGTTTTTGCAACCATAGCAAAAACTCCAATGGGGGCAAACTTCATCACTAACATGGTCATTTTCATCATAACTTCAAAAACGCCCTGCCACATATCAGTTAAATTTTGTCGATAACGCTCTTTTATTTTTGTCAGACAAAAACCAAATAATATCGCAAAAACAATTAGCCCCAGCATTTGTCCCTGACCAGCAGCTTTAATAATATTGGGGGGAATCATGCGAATAAATACATCAACAATGTCCGAAGTACTTCGACCTTCTACACGCGCCAGTTGTTCAGCAACGGCAGCTTCGCTACTCAAATTAAGCGTATTTCCCGCAGGTGCTCCATCAATAATACCGGGTTGTATAGTATTAACCACGACCAGGCCGACCAGAATAGCAATTAAACTGGATATCATGTAAAAACCAATGGTTTTACCGCCCAGACGGCCTATATGATCACCTTGTCCCAGCCCACTCACGCCACAGATAATCGACGACATGACCAATGGAACAATTAACATTTTTAGCGCATTTAAAAATAAACTTCCAACAAATGTCATTGAGTCGACAATACGACTTTTATCAATTCCAATCGCATCACTATAAAGATTGAATACCAGGCCTGTCACTGTCGCTAATACAATTGCAATTAAAATTTGCCAGTGTAAAGCTATTTTTTTAGTTGTAGACATAAACTCCCCTTTTTATTTAGTTATTCTAAAAGATGCATAAATCCACTGATAGTGTAATCAACCAGATCTAGCGGTTCTGGCAGGTTCAAAAACACCGTCCGAACAAAAATTCAGCTGACTGAGTCTAACATAACTCTGATAAGTTAACTATTTACGAA
>JADGFG010000326.1 GCA_016743995.1 Kangiellaceae bacterium
GGTCTATGGGGTTCATTAACTCAGCTCTGGCATCAGGCAATTCCGCCAGTCTGGCAGCAGGCAACAAAGCACTTGTCTGCATTTATCTCTACGGAGGTAATGATAGCGCCAATGCCATAATCCCTGTCAGTGGTAATGCACGTTCAAGCTATCAATCTTTACGAGGAAACCTTGCCGTTGCTAACCCGCTAGAAATCGATTTGAGATCAAACCCGGTCGATGGTGGCCTGGGGTTTCATCCTGCAATGAGCAAACTTAAAACCCTGTATGATCAAGGTAAAGTGGCTGTTCAAGCCAACATAGGTACGCATCATGGCGAAAAGTTCGCACACAATGCACAGCAGGAAGTATGGCATATGGGAGCTGCACGCCAACAGTCTGGTGGTTATGGTTGGGCAGGCAGAACGCTCGACCTGGTATCTGGCAATAACAAACCTCATTACTTGCAGAACCTCAGTATCTTTGGAAAGAACACCTGGTCATCAGGTAAAACTAATAGTGCACTAGCAATTGGGGCGAACGAAACACCTGAAATTGCACTGTATCATAGCCAGGGAGCAAACGAAGAGAGAAAACCAAATCTGGTTAATCATTATAAAAATATGGCTAAAGATAGCAATGCACTGATTAGTGAGTATGCGCAAAAATTTCTCAACGCCGAAGATCGAACACAAACCCTGGCCAGTGATTTATCCGGCGTGAATTCATTTTCAGGCCAGTTTGGTGATAGCGATTTATCACAGCAACTTAGACGAGTGGCTGAATTATTACAGCTACAAGATAGCTATAGATTATCACGACAAATATTTTTTGTTGGCCTTCCTGGTTTTGATACGCACAAGGCACAAGATGCACAGCGTAGACCCGGTGAATTGGGATACCATGCCAAACTACTTGAAACATTGAGTGAGTCAATGAGTGAATTTTATCGTGTGACAGAAACTCTGGGTATGCAAGATCAAGTCACCACATTTACCATGTCAGAATTTGGTCGAACAATGGTTCATAATACTGGCATGGGTACCGATCATGGCTGGGGTGGTCACCAGTTTATTATGGGGGGGTCTGTCAACGGTGGACTCTATGGAAAAATGCCAAGATTAGCATTAGGTGCAGACAATATCCTGGGAAAAGGCATCTTAGAACCAACAACACAAATTGAACAAATGACGGCTTCTATCGCAAAATGGTTTGGGCTCAATAACAATCAGATTCAAACTGTTTTTCCTGGTCTTAATTCAACGACCATGAATTATTTTTCATAATTCACCCTCTTACCTTTGAGTGTTATTCAGTTTTTGTTTAACACTCAGTATGTTTTTTCACTTGCGAATAACGTTTTATTTATATAAAAGACTTTATCCGTCGAAAGAAATCATGGTAGTAGGTTCAGACTGTCTGCTTTATCACTTGTTCCTAGAAAGCCGTAATTCCGGGTCTAACAGAATGTTGCGCACAGCGAAAACTGATATCTCCCATAACTTGCTCTTTAAGTCTGAATGTAGATTCACTCAACCATTTATTGTTTGAAGGGTTAGTACCTATTTGGTATCTGAAGGATATAAACAGGAATAAAACTCGGGGACACCCAGCACTCAAAATATACCGAAATACTTCCCAGTAGACAGCCCACGAATAATCAGGTAAATTAATTACCGTCAATCAAAAAACAATCAGGAAGTTTAATTATGACAAGGGCTCGTCAATCCATTATCGATTTAGAATCCACACCCTACTATCATTGCATTGCCCGCTGCGTCAGGCGTGCCTTTCTTTGTGGTGAGGACCATATAACTGGCGATAACTTTGAACACCGTAGAGAGTGGATTACTGAGCGTTTGAGTTATCTGGCCAGAACCTTTTCCATCAAAATTGCCAGTTACGCCATTATGAGTAATCATTATCACCTGGTGCTTAGAGTCGATGCAGACAAAGCGAAAGACTGGAGTGAAGCTAATGTTATTCGGCGCTGGAAGCGAATTTATAATATCCCTGCTATTGTCCAACAATACCTTAAGACC
>JADGFG010000192.1 GCA_016743995.1 Kangiellaceae bacterium
CTCGTAGACTTAAAACAAGAAAAAAAAGCACTAATGCAGCAGTTGTTGACGGGGAAGCGAAGAGTGAAAATTGAACATTAGAAAAATAAATAGTGCCGCTGATTTGCTACGCTGGCTCAGCTGGCACGAAGCCTCGGTAAGTTCAGCTGCCGTTAGGCAGTGAATCCGTTAGTGATCTTAGAATAAAGCTGATTAATAAGCAAGATAAATCTTAATACGGGATTATAAAAGAGGATGAAATGACACCATCAATAGCCAGTTTTAAGGAAGAATTCAGTTCAAAAATACCTGCGCTTACCTTGCTTTCAAGCCTGGGTTACACATTCATTCCACCTGGTGAATGTGTGGTATTGCGCGGTAACATAGCACACTGGGATAACCTGAATACCTTGTTTATTTATCCTGAAAAAATACGTAAGGTCATTTACATAACCAATGCCATCGAATCGCTTAACAGTGTGCTCCGAAAGGCAAGGGAGTTAAGTAAAGTATGAGTGCGTGCTTATCTATAAATACAATAGAAAATATTGACTATACTGCTGATATCCTCCATAGTTATTGCAACACAACCGCCACGCTTAGTACCCGAAAGGACAACGCGCAACCTTGGCGGTTTTTCTTTGTCTGTCAAAAGTGCCCGGAGGCTTTAAATGCCTGATCTGGTATACAAAAAGCTTGCGCTTACCTTCCTGAAGCAATTTCAGCATTCAGGATCCAATGGTATGGCTTTTGACAATAGGGATAAAGCCCAGAAACAACTATCTTGTATCAGCTATTATCGTCTAAGTGGTTATTGGTATTCTTTTCGTTTAAGAGATGATGAAAGAGTGACTAATCATTTTGAGCCTGATACTCGTTACGGATCCGCAGTGGCCTTATATGAGTTTAATAGAGAGTTCCGGTTGCTGGTTCTCGATGGCATCGAGTGGCTATGGGAATACCTGAGAACTGGAGAGAATATTCAATATGGAAATAAATAATATCGCTAATTTTAAGGAAGAATTTAGCTCAAAAATACCAGCTTTAGTGTTGCTTTCTAATTTGAACTACACGTTTATTCCGCCTGATCACTGTGAAACGTTACGCGGCAACATTAACATTGAAGCGAAAGCATCTGCTCAGGTGATGCTGTTGCCTGTTATGCGTCAATTTCTGGTCAGGCAAACCTTTCCATTTGCCGGTAAGCAGCATCATTTATCCGAAGCGGCTATTAATAAAATAATGCATGAGCTTAATCCTGCCATGAACGAAGGGTTAAAAGGTGCCAATGAAAAGCTCTACAATGATTTGATGTATGGCGTAGGCGTTACTGAGTTTATTGATGGCAAAAAAGCCTCGCCAACCATCCCGTTAATTGACTGGCATAATATAAAAAATAACCACTTTCACTTTACTGAAGAAATGGTGGTGCAAAACAGTGAAGGCACGGGCAGTCGTATTCCTGATATTGTGTGTTTTGTGAATGGATTACCCTGGGTTGTAATTGAAGCCAAACGACCAGACTCATCTAAAAAAGGTAAACCAACGATTAAAGAGGGCGTGTCTCAGAGTATTGGCAACCAGAGGCAGGAAGAAATACCACATTTATTCGCCTATACCCAGCTTATACTTTCAATTAACGGCAATGCTGGCCTTTATGCAACCTGCGGAACACTTGCAAAATTCTGGAGCAGGTGGAAAGAGGAAGAAATTATTGAAGCTGAATTTGTTCGGCTCAAAAATAAAAAATTAAGTGATAAACAGATAGATCGTATTTTTAATCATCGTCCGGCTAATACCAGAAAAGAGTATTTGTCATTGTTAGCGGGTGGTGAGCTGACAGTGACCGACCAGGACAGGTTAATGGTTAGTTTGCTCAGGCCCGATCGTTTGTTCGAAATGGTCAGGTTGTATTCTTTATTTGATCAAAAAGCGGGCAGAATTGTTGCGCGTTATCAACAGGTATTTGGGATTAAGGCACTGGTTAAGCGCATTACCAGTTTTGAGGACTCTTCTCTGGCCAAGGGGACTGGCAAACGGCCAGGTGCAAGAAATGGCGGGGTGATCTGGCATACCACCGGGAGTGGTAAATCGTTTACCATGGTGTTTCTCTCCAAAGCATTAATATGGCTGCCAGCGCTTGTGCAGTGCCGGGTCATTATTGTGACTGATCGGGTAGACCTGGAAGAACAGTTAAGTAAAACCTTTGCATCGGGTGACGTTTTAACGGCTCGTGATAAAAAAGAGGCAATGGCAACTTCTGGCAGGCGGTTAGCAGAGCAGATTGGCAAAGGCAATGAGCGAGTTATCTTTTCTATTATCAATAAGTTTGGTTCAGCGATTAAGTATGATGAATGTTACAACGACAGCCCTGATATTCTGGTACTGGTTGACGAGGGCCACCGGAGCCAGAACGGTGAGAACAATATTCGTATGTTGCAAACGCTGCCAAAAGCGGCGTTTATTGCATTTACCGGTACGCCGCTGCTTAAAGATGATAAAACTGAAAACAAGTTTGGTTCAATTATTCACTCTTATACCATGCAGCAGGCGGTGGAAGATAAAACGGTTACGCCTTTGTTATATGAGGAGCGTATTGCGGATTTAAATGTGAGTGATAAAGCGATTGATGCCTGGTTTAATCGGATTACTGATAAGCTGTCAGAAAAACAAAAGACCGATCTTAAGAGAAAGTTCTCTCAGAAAGGGCAGATTTATCAAACCGAAGGGCGGATTGAATTAATTGCCCATGATATTTCCGATCATTTTCAAAACTTTAAAATGAATCACTTAAAAGGTCAGCTTGCTTGCGACTCTAAAGCGTCTGCGATCCGCTATAAAGAAATGTTGGATAAAATCGGTAAAGTGACTTCGGTTGTGGCAATCTCCGCGCCGGACTCTCGAGAAGGCCATGAGGCTGTTGATGAAGAGAGTAAAAACATTGTACAAAACTGGTGGCAGAAGAATGTAGCAACTGATTACAGGCAAGATGAAAAAGCTTATACCAGAGCGATCATTAATGAGTATGCTAAGGATGATGGGCCAGACATTATGATAGTGGTTGACAAATTACTGACGGGTTTTGATGAACCGAAAAATACGGTTTTGTATATTGATAAGCCGCTAAAAGAACATAACCTCATTCAGGCTATTGCTCGGGTAAATCGATTACACCGTGCAAAGCAATTTGGTTATTTAATTGATTACAGGGGCATATTAAAAGAGCTTGATATGACCATTGAAAAGTATCAGGAACTGGCTGAACGCAATCAAAATGGTTTTGATGTTGAAGATATTAAAGGGTTATATAATCGTATGGATACGGAATACAAAAAGCTACCTGGGTTCTATAACGAACTCTGGGCAATTTTTTCTGATGTGAAAAATAAGCAAGATCATGCTGCACTTCGTCAGGCTTTAACGCCAAAAATAGAAGATGTAAAAGGTCAGCTGCTTGATAAAAACTTGAAGAAACGAGATGATTTTTATGCAGCATTAACCGCTTTTTCTAATTGTATGAAGGTCGCACTGCAGTCGGCGACCTTTTTTGATGACAAAAATTTTGAAGGCCCTGCTTCAAAAAAAGGCTCTCGTGAGCATTATAAAGAAACCCTTAAAATGTTTGTCAGTTTGCGCAGGCTGGTGCGAGAAGATGCCAATGAAACCATTGACTACGATGAGTACGCTGAAGATGTCCGTCAGCTATTAGACAGGCATATTGCCGGTGTTGAAGTTAAAGAGCCTGAAGGTGTTTACCTGGTTGGTAAGCTAGGTAAACAGTCAGGTAAAGATATTAATCCGAAAGACTTAGCTGATGATGAGGCGCGTAATCAGACTGATAAGATTACGGGGCGTATTACCAGGATGATTGAGCAGGATTTAGCGGATGATCCTTATGCTCAGGAGTATTTCTCTAATTTACTCAAAAAAGCCATTGATGAAACTAAAGCCATGTTTGATGCGCCGGTCAAGCAATACATGTTGTTTGCAGATTTTGAGCAAGAAGTAAAAGACAGAAAGGTTGAAGGAATGCCAGCAGCATTTACTAATGTCGATGGCAGGCAAAATAAACAGGCGCAGGCTTATTTTGGTTTGTTCAAATACCTGTTCCAGAATGATGTTTCATCCAGCGGTAACCGTGCCGTTTTAAATGACATTGGCGAAGATAAGAGGGTTCAGTATGCCTTCGATATTGAAGGTGTCGTAAAAACGGCTGTTGCTGAGTTGTCGATTAATCCAGGAGAAATAGAGAATGCAATCAGTGTAAAACTTCTGCCGATGTTGTTTGCTGATTTTGGTGTAGAGAATGCACAGAAGCTAATTGAAGAAGTACTAAAAATTACACGACTTGGAGTTTCTAGAGCTTAGGCTTCATTTATGAGTGAGATTAAAAAAACAACTCAAGAGCAAGCTGTACTGGCTTATGGAGATGAGCTGATCAAGTACGACATTATTCGGCGTACTGTGAGATTGGCGCCTTTTAACTCCAGGCCTTTAAAAGATGCTCCCAGAAAAGAAGCCGCCAGAAAAATACGAATAAAAGTGCATTCCGATCAGCGCGTTGTCGCATTAGTGCCCGGTGATGCGACAGATGCTTCAATAAGAGAAGCAATGCTTAAACAAGCACGCTGGATCTGGAAAAATATTCAGCAATTTTCCACGCAAAAAGAATATGTGATGTCACGGCAGTATGTGAGCGGTGAAACTCAATTTTATCTTGGCCGTCGTTATATGTTGAAGGTGTTAGTGATGCCGGGTGAAGTTGCCGGGGTAAAGTTATATCGAGGAAAACTGGTTGTTA
The DNA here is from genome assembly GCA_016743995.1 of Kangiellaceae bacterium. GTDB lineage: Bacteria > Pseudomonadota > Gammaproteobacteria > Enterobacterales > Kangiellaceae > Aliikangiella. Next base: position 4,781 of record JADGFG010000192.1, read on the forward strand.
CATTAACAAACGAAAAGAACAAACAACCTGAACAAATAAAAGCGTTGCTGGATTTCTGGTATTTGCAAAAAGCCAGGAAAATTTTTGAAGAGCGATTACAAGCCGTGTTTCCAAAAATAACATGGATCAATAAGGTTCCGTCATTTCGCATGATGAACATGAAAAAGCAGTGGGGTAGCTGTTCATCCAGAGGCTCTCTGATGCTAAATCCACATTTAGTCAAAGCATCCAGAGAATGTATTGATTATGTTTTGCTGCATGAACTTTGCCATATTGCCGAACATAATCACAGTGAAAGATTCTGGCGTTTACTTGATCAGGTGATGCTAAACTGGAGAGAAGTTAAGTCCAATCTGGATGATATGGCAGAGTTGTATTTAAACGAGTAATTGTAAAGAAAAAATAAAATGTGTTTAGTGGAGGGGGTGTTGTAAATTCTTGTTTCCAAATCAATGGTGGCCAAAGTGACTCGAAAAAAAGCCCTTTTGCCTTTTTAACTTCCTGAGAAAACCATCGCCAGACAGTCTGTTAATTTACCTGCAGATTATTTTGCTTACTTCAGATATTGTTATACATACCCGTCGACCGTTTTAATTAGATTCGTTAAATACTGAGAAAATATTTAATTACGAATGAGTTTGTTATATCTACGAAGAAAGCAGCAATAAGTGGTAAAATAATAAATGCAAGAGGGGCCGGGCCGTGAGATTTAGTGACTGCAGTCATATTAGCGATTGCCGTGGGGGTAGCTCCTAAAGCAAAACCGCCAAACCCAGAACTGAGCACTGCTGCTTGATAGTCACGACCCATTAATGGAAACAATATAAATATTATAAAAAGAACTGCGGCTATTGTTTGCATCAACAAAATGATTATCAATGAACCGGCCAGATCAGCTATTGTCCATAACTGCATGCTCATTAGAGACATTGCCAGAAATAAACCTAGCGAGAAATCTGATATAACAGCCAGCGCTTTTGTTCTTGCTGGCCAGCGTATTTTTGGAAGAATATAAGGAATGGTATTTGAAAGTACAATTCCGCTGAGCAGGCAAGTTACAAATAAGGGGAGCTTTAACCCCATATTCGTTGCTGCCTGATTAGTAAACCATCCGACAATTATGGTGAGGTGTAATGTCAGGAATACAGACATTAAATTCATATGATCTATTGTACTTGATTCTTCTTGTTCAAAAGGCACCCCTATAACAGGTAACTCTTCTGTAGCCCCTTTTAGCTTAAAACGATGAATCAGAATATGTGCAATAGGTCCACCAACGAGACTAGCAAGAATCAACCCGATAGTTGCGCAGGCTATCCCAATTTCAAGTGCACTCTCTACTCCAAGAGCGGCAACTTCCGGTGCCCATGCAATTGTTGTTCCATGGCCGCCAATTAACGATGCCGAACCTGCCAAAACTCCAACATGGCTTGGAGCCCCGACTAATGCTGCCCCTGTAATACCGACAATATTTTGTATTACAATATAGCTCAGTGTCAGGCCAAGCATAATTAATAGTGGCTTGCCGCCTGCGACTAAATCAGAAAATCTTGCGTTTAAGCCAATACCAGTAAAAAAATAAACAAGTAATACATCGCGAGTTTTCAGTTCAAAAATTATTTCAGTTCCTGTACTCGAATAGATGAAGAAGGTTAATAAAGCGGCAAGCAGACCACCAGTTACCGGTTCTGGAATGTTGTACTTGCGTAAAAATGCAATACGTCTGTTGGTATGTACGCCGACAAAGAATACCAAAATGCTTACTGTAAAGGTTAAAAAATTATCTGCGACAAATTGACTCATATTGTTTCGCTATTTATTCATTTAAATGGTGACAAAGTGGCTAATATACAATGCGATGAGACTAAGATTATCTCGTTGTAGTCTGGCGTTGTAAAGGCTATCGTAAATAATTATAAAGTAAGCTATTGATTAGGAATAATAACGGTAATCAGAAGGAAATCTACCTTAAGTCAATACAATACTTAAGGCCGCTAGCATGTAGTATAAATGAGTTCCGATTTTACAGGCTTTTTATAAGTGGAAACAGGGGGGATTGATTTACTTACTTTACAGCAACGTGTATTCTCTAAAAAATTATTTTGTCATCGTTTCAGCAGTTGAGAGAGTTAACTATAATGGCTTTTAATTATATTTTTGATCGGTTAATCATAAAAATGTTTTGTAGTAAGATTACCAGGGCTTGTTTATCCGTTTTGCTTTTTAGCCTGGCCGTTCCTGCAAATGCTGAATTAGACTGGATGTCAGTGACTTTAGATAACGACCTTTTTGTTGGCAATGATAATGGATATTCCAATGGACTTTATGTTTCACTTTTTGACACAGGTGATAGCTCTGAAGAGCTTCCTTCTCATGATTTCTGGGTATTGCCGTTAATGTGGAGTATGCCAGATGAAAAGCCAGAAGGTGCTGTGAATGCCTATATGATTGGGCAAACCATGAATACACCGAGTGACATTAATATAATTGTTCCTGACGAAGATGAGTTACCTTATTCAGCATTACTGGCATTCACAAATAGTTATCTGGCAGTTACTTCTGAATATGCTGATCGAGCAGGAGTGACCATTGGTGTTGTTGGGCCTGCAGCATTAGGAGAGGAAGCTCAGAAGTTTGTTCATGATCTTATTGGCGCTGATGAACCTCTCGGCTGGGATACACAGCTGGAAAATGAACTGGTATTCCAGTTTTCGCGTGGCAGTACGTGGAGGGCCTGGGAATCTGACACCGGGCATTTTGATTTTCTTACAAATGCTGATGTTAATTTAGGCACTATACAAAGTGCAGTGAATGGAGGGTTGACGATTCGTTATGGACGGGACCTGATTAGCTCCTATGCAACTACCCTGTATAATAGCTCACGGACGTCAAACCCAAGTGCTGTAGCAGGTGGATGGTTTCTTTTTACGGGGGTTCAGGCGGGTTATATTTTTAACCAGATATTTACTGATGGAAATACGTTTCGTGATAGTCGATCAATTGATTATGAGCACGAATTTATCGGGTTGACTGCGGGCCTGGCTTATTCATGGCAAAATTTTTCCTTAACGTTTGCTGTAAATGATTCGAACATTATTTCAAAAGGAAACAATCAGGAAACACTAAAGAATTTAACGCAGTATGGAACTCTGACTTTTTCCTGGCGAATATAATTTAGCTCTTTTTCGGAGCGACAGTCAAACTGACAAGTCTATTTTTTTGTTCAGGGAAAAGTGTGGACAGTTTGTCTGTTGTTTTCTTTTTTGAAATATTTTCTCTGAGTAAAATATAAAATGACTAATACCTCTCCACCGTATAGGTG
>JADGFG010000193.1 GCA_016743995.1 Kangiellaceae bacterium
CTTTGTTAACAGAATCAATAATTGCATTCATGTCCATAAAACCCGTTACAATGATACGTACCGTATCGGGTACCAGCCTGCTTGCCTGTTCAAAAAGCTCTACGCCTGTCATTTCCGGCATTCTCTGATCACTGATAATTAAATGTATTTTGCTGGTAATTTTTGGGTCAGAAATTAACGCCAGCGCTTCCGCACCATTACTAGCAAAAAGGAGATGATAGGTCTGCTCAAGAATTGCCGAAATAGCTTCCAGGTTATTTTGTTCATCATCAACAAGTAAAATGGTGTGCTGTCTGGTCTCTGGTTTATCAATACTGCTTAAGTTTTCAGATTTGAATATAGTCACTGATGAAACTCTCAAATTTATTCGCTTTACTGCTTATATACCCAAACTCCGTGAATCCTGCATTTTCAGGGAGTTTGGGTATAAGTATGGCAGAGAAATAGTCAATGTGCTGCCCTGACCCTCGATAGATTCAAGCATAATCTTTCCACCATGTTTTTTAATAATATCATAGCTGATGGACAACCCGAGTCCTGTTCCATCGCCAATAGCTTTTGTGGTGTAGAATATTTCGAATGCTCGCTGCTGCTGTTTTCTGGACATACCGCAACCGTTATCAACAAATTGAATGAGTATACATTTGTCTTTCAGGCTCATTTTTACAATCACTTCGCCCTGATAGCGTTCTGTTTTAAGGCGTTTTACATTAATTGCATCGCAAGCATTAACAATCAGGTTCATAAATACCTGGTTTAGCTGGGCTGGCCAACAGTCAAATTCTGGTTCATCGATAAACTGACAGATAAAGTGGATGTTTCCTCCATATTTTGACTTAATCAGTTGTAGTGTTGATGTGATATTTTCACTCAGTTTAACGTTGCATTTTTCTTCGCTATCTTGACGAGTAAAATTTCTTAAATCTTTAACCGTATTCTTAATTCGTTCGGTGCCATCAAGGATAGTTTCAATTTTTTTATTCAATGAGGCAAAATTGTCTGTAAAAAACTGAATGACTCCGGGCTCTGCGCCTTTACCTGCAAGTTGAAATAATGACTGCTTAAAGTCGGATAAATCAAGTTTAAGGTTTTGAGCACTTAATTGAGTGAAATTTGTTGGGTTGTTTATTTCGTGCGCAACTCCCGCAGTTAAAAAACCAAGAGAGGCCATTTTTTCCTGCATTATAAGGTTTTGTTGTGCTTTTTTTATTTTCTCATGAGCAAGGTAGTTGTTATAAGCAACAGAAGTATAGGCCGCAAGGGTTGTTAACAGATCTGAGTCTCGGGGCGAGTAGGCATTGGCTTTTTCACTTTGTATGCTAATTACACCTATTGCCATACTACCGCTCAGGATAGGCGTAAACATCATAGATAAAGGACGCAAAGGAGGTTTGTTTTCTGAAAAATCACCGTCTATGAATCCAGTTGTATTGCTATTACTAATTTCTTCATTGTTATTGTCTGGATTACTACAATTTATCCTGATACTTTCATTAGTTTTAAAGCAACGAACAGACAAGTGGTCAGAACTATTGATGTTATGGCTATAGCCCTGATATTGCTGGCCGTTATGGAAAGAAGACAAATATTCCAGGCTTCTATTTTCTGGATTGTATATAGCGATTGCAAAAATATTGCTTTCCAACAGGTTTTGAATATGTCTGTATAGTGTTTTTGTCATTTCTTCAAAGTTAAGGTTGGCAGTAATGTCCATGCCAAGCGACGCAATTGCTTTAATGCTTTTGTTGGAATAGCTGAGTTCGACAAGTGCTTTTTTCTTAATTATATTCATTCTCCAGATAATAATGGTCATCAGGATAAATAGAAGCATAATGGCATAGCTGGTTAGTAAAAGACTGTGTTTATAAGAAAGTTCTTGCTCCTTTTTAACCAGTTTGTTTTTTTGTTTATTAATGTCTCTTTCCTGCGTTAATAATATGCGGCTATTACTGATAATGTCTTTATTCAGTTTATTTATAATTAACTTGTTTTTTTGTAAGGTATTCTGGCTTCTATTGAGTTGTTTTTTATTGATTTCCAGTATACGATTAACATTTTCGCTCTTATCATTAATTTCACCCAGTTTAATGTTTAAAGTTGTCATTTGTGCAATCTTTTGTAGTAATGAAGATTGTAGTTTTTCAAGTCTCAGTTTTTGTTCTGATATTCGCAAAACAAGCCGCTTTGCCTTTTTACGATTTTCATTTAACTGCTTACTTTGTGTGGTAAGTGACTTTTTGGTGCTGTATAAGCTATTAAGAGCGCTTTGTAATTCACTTTCGGAACTACGTAATAACTTCGCAACATCCATCTGAGTCCCACCGAGCAATAAAATATCCTTGTGTAAGGTGAGACCTTCGTAAATAATATTACTGCTATTGACTTCAAATTTTATTTTGTTTCTGTCTGGATAAATATTAATCATCAGGTCTCTTTTATCCGAGCTTTGCTCAGTAACAATCAGAGTTAAGGTCCGCCGGGTTATAGAGGTTATTTCTGGAACCTCTCCAGCGTCACTAAGCCCAATGTAAAGAAGTTGGTATTGATGCGGGTTAAAGTTTTTGTGCCTGATTTCAATGAGACTGAGTTGTCTGACATTGACCGGTTTATTGTTGACTTTGATTGTTCTGGCAGCACTTTTTAATTCATTGAATAATTGAGATTCCGCTCCTACGTAACCAATCAGGTATTTTTTAAACTGGTTTTGTTTTGGCCATTTGATATGACGTAGCAAATTATAAGTTAGCGCTGACTTAAACTGTGATGGTTGAAGGCTTTTTGCGGGGGGAGGTTTTTTGTGAACATAAGTATCTTTGTCTGACTGGTTATTTGCAGGATTGTCTTTTGCGCTGAGTTGAGTAATAAAAAACAACGTAGTTAATAATATCAGAGATAAGCGAGCAGAAACCATAAGTTATACATTCAGTAAATTGAATTCTGATTGTAAATTCATCCGTTTAAATACTAAGTTTAGCTTAACAGCTATTGGATGGGGAAAATATTTACTATAGTTAATATTAGAAAAATGTTTCTGCACAACTTTTATGGAAGTTGCTATGTATCAGAAATTCATCAGATTATTATTACATGTTTTGGTTGTTGTTAGCGGATTACGGCTTGTTGCATGGTCGGAGGCTGTAGATTATTATTATACATTATCATTAACTGATTTAATGAATACAACTGTAACAGGTTCTACTTTAACTGAGCATAAGTCGTCAAAAGCACCATCATCAGTGACTGTAATCACTCAGGATGAAATATCAAGGCTTGGTTTGCATACGCTTGAAGAATTAATGAATTATATACCTGGTTTTCAATCAATTCGTCAATCAGAATCGTCTATTCATAATAGTTATTCAGCCAGAGCTCGTCGCATTGGAACAACGGGAAGAGAAATTCTGGTTCTTCTTAATGGTATGCGACTGGATAATAGCTGGAGTGGTGGCCTTGAATCAACTATTCCCGCATTACGTCTGAGTTCAATTAAACGACTTGAGTTTATTCGTGGGCCAGGTTCTGCAATATATGGCTCAAATGCATTTCTTGGTGTTATTAATATTGTGACAGTCATTGCTGAAGAAGATACAAAAACCAATAGTAATGCAGACAATTCAGCTAATCAATTATCAAAATTTAAGCTGTCTTCTGGAAGTCATTCGTTTAAAGATTATTATATGCAGGTTAAAAATCAATGGGGAAAAAACTCAGTTGCTGGGTATTTAAACTATACAAAAGATAATGGTGATTCTTTTGTTGCAAAAAACGGTTTTACTGATGCTGATACCGTAATTAGAGATCCATTTAATAGTATGGAATCTGCGATGAAATATCGTTATCAATGGACGACAAATCAAAAAACATGGATGGAGCTTATTTATACCAGAAAGTATGGCGATGATTTTTACATATCAGATAAAATAAGCCATGATTATAATCGTTCGGAAATAGAGTATTTTAATGGTTATCTGGCGCATAACATTAGAATTAGCAAGGAAGTTTCATCGATAATAAAAATGGGGGTCAGGCGCTGGATTCAGAATGTTGCTGGTCAGGCGACATCCGAAGGTGAGCTATTTGATTTTAGTCTGCCGCAGAGCCGTGACCCCTTGTTAGTCAATGCAAGTCTTAAAGATAAAGCCTTCTGGTTGAAGATAGATAATGACTGGCAGGCGAGCATACACCATACCTATCAATATGGTTTTGAGTTCAGACATGCAAAATTGGAGGAAGCAAAGGCCGAAAATAATTTTGACCTTGCCGACCTGGTAAATGGTCTGTTTCCTGTTCGCTATTACGGTGATTTTAATCAGGGTACTCCGTTATCTTTACTGCAAAGTAGAGATATATCAGGACTTTATCTGCAGTATCAGGGAAGTTATTTTAATGATATCGATTTTACCGCCGGAGTTCGAATTGATGATTATCAGCATATCGGTTCTCATGTGAGCCCACGTTTAGGTGCTGTTTATTCGTATGATGATAACCAGACATTTAAATTACTTTATGGCGAGGCGTTCAGAGCTCCTGGTATTAGTGAACTTTATGCTATTAATAATAAAACCGTAGCTGGTAATCCAGCATTGGATCCAGAAACAGTTTCAACCTGGGAATTGTTATGGTTGTTTCAAAACAATCAATTAAACACAAGTTTTGGATATTTCTTTAGTGAAATCAGTCAGTCAATTACTCAACAGCATGAAAATACAATACGAACATTTGTTAACGGCAAAAATGAAATCGTAAAAGGGCTGGAAACAGAGGTGGCATATCAGCTCAGTGAAAATTCTTTACTAAAAATGAATTACAGTCATATTTTTGATAAACCAGAATCCTCGTTTCGTGAGTCTGACTCAACCTTTTCCTCAGTGCTTGATTTACAGTTTTCGGAATTACAATTTAACCTTTCCGTATATCATCATGGAGTAAAAGAAATACTTCGTAATGACAATTCCACTAAAGAAACATTGAAAAGTACCTGGATGGCCAATAGCAAGCTGAGTTATAGAGTGTCTGATGAAGTAACATTAAGCTTGCTAGTAAAGAATTTATTTAACAAAGAAATGTTCACACCGTCGCAAGATGTTATTTCTGGTGAAGGAACACCAAACAGATTGCGTACATGGTACTTTGAATTTTCGTACGTACATTGAAAGTTCGAGTGACTAAATTATTCACAATGGTACTCGGCTGGTCACGTTAAAATTAGTTGTGTCAAGATTAGTTGCGTCAAAATAAAGCAAGTTAATTCATTGCACCATCACCTGGAGTGTTGTCTGCATCAAAAACTTCAGCTCTTAATTCTTCTGCTGCGGTTAGTATGTAGCTGTAGCTTGTTATTCCATTGCAGGGTTGGCAGTATCCCTTGGCGTTTAACAAACATCGATTAGTATCAAGTCTAGCTACGCTGCCTCTGAGGTTTTTGGATTCAATTTTGTTAAGGCATCCGCTACATTTAGCGGTGAACCCATGGAATTGCATACCATTCTCAAAGGTATAAGGTAGTTGTTTGATGAGCGTATCTGACTGAGACCATTCAATTTGCTGATGGCTGATTTTTAGCATGTTATTAATTAAGTTATCTTTAAGCATTGCGGATTCATCCAGAATAGAGATATCTCAGTAGAGTATAGCTAAAGAGGATGTATGTAGAGGTAATAGATTAAAAATGAATTATTATTACCTTTTTAATACCTGTTTTAATTTAAAAAATAAATTAGAGGGGGTTATACCTCAACACCCTGGAAACTGCATTTCCATGGAGTTTGGGTATTAATAATTCTTTGTGGAATCACTAGAAAAAAATTTGATATTGATAAGGAATTAGACTTAACTCTAGTAAGCAATTTCATGAGCTAAAAGTTCAGGGTGAAGTCGCTAGAAACTCCCAACTCTTTTTGAAGTGCTCTGACCGTATATTGACCGCTTGTCAAAAGTTTAACCTTGCGTGGTTAACTATTGATGAATGTCATTTTTAAAGTACCGATGGTTTTTACCTTCGTCAGGCATTCTTACTTCCCAACTCGCCTGATGATTTTTTCTTGTTGGGTAATGGTAAAAAAGGAGAAATGATATGGCTATTGGGCAAGAGTTAGCAAGTCTGGATTTTGAGTCCATGATTGGCGGTCCATTAAATGCGGTCGTTAGAGCGCAAACACAATCGGCTATTACTTCAGTTGATTTTATTAAATCGGTCGGATTTACCGGAGAAGAGGGGACTGCTGATTATGCCCCTCAAATGGTAGATTTCGAATACATGAAGGCTGTTGAAGAAAAAGACAGTGACGGGAATGTGGCAATTACCCCCAAGAAGTTTAAGTTGACGGTACCTATTCTCACCATGCTACCCATACCATTTATCCGCGTAGAGGAAACCACCGTTGATTTTAATGCCAAGATAAATTCGGTTCAGGAGAGCACTACTTCATCTAATCACAAGTTAAACTCAAGTTTGAGTGTGAAAGGTGGTTGGGGGCCTGTATCTGCTAAATTGAAAGTTGGGTATTCCTATCAAAAAAGTTCAACGTCGGGTTCAAAAACGGAACGAACCTACTCCTTGAAGATACATGTGAGAGCCGTTCAAGATGAGTTACCCGCTGGTACTGAGCGATTACTTGGTATTCTTGAAAATGCTATAGAGGAAGTTCCTGCTAGTAGTTAGGATTAACAACAGGTCATTAATAAGTTTATCGATAAACTTGGTAAATGTTATTTCGGTTGATTATCGTGTTAATTGACCTGTTAGTTATTTTTAATAATGCTGTAACTCATAATACAAAAAAATTTAATGGAGATATTTATGGCTGATTTAGATGACTTTCTGGGAATGATACTTTCTGGCGTTTCACATGCCCGAAGAATTTCTGATGAAGAAAGTGCAAATATTGCTGAACATTATAAAGAAAATCCGTTGCTATCTGGAATGACTGTGCCGCGATTACGCATACCGGAAATTACTATTGATATTCCGGTTCTTATAGAGTCTCATCATCAGAAAAAAACGACTGAGATTCGGGCGAAAGCATTAATCGTTAAGGATCTCCTGACCAGTTTAAAAAGTAGCTCAAAAGCAGACCGAACAGTCAAGTTATCAAAAGAATTTCTGGTTGAGTATGAGAAGACTATGTTAAAGGAGATTGAAAGGTTAAATAAATCAGCACGTACGGGAAAGCTAATTTCCAGGGAGTCTGTTGGGCGAATTTCTGAAAGAACATTCGTCCTGCTGGCGAGAAAAAGCAAACTGGTGATATCCCCTCAGTCTTCTAAAATTTTAAAAAGGAATTTACGGCATGCTGCAAGAGAAGCTGCATTTGATAAACCCGCAGGTATTTCCAAGCTTAATGTTAATGTCATGACTTCAGAGATTAAAGATAAGAGCTCACCCGCTAACGCTGCAAGGATAAAGTTAACTCTGAGAGAGGAAGGACTTGAATGGGGGGCTATTGAGCACGATGATGGTACAACGAGTAACCTTCTCACACCCGAATAATCTAGCCAACCAGGAGTTTTCTATGCAAGCTTATCTAAGAGAAAAACTTGTGGATGCATTAATTGAAAGCCAGAATCTGGTGAATCAATATCAGAAAAATAATGCTAATTTTATTCCGTATACTGTTAAGTGGTTAATTGCCATAGATGAAGAGTTAGCAAGATTGAGACATCCGCTTTCCAGTATGGTATCTGCAGAGCGAGGAAAAATACTATCTGCTGCTGAGGGCAATATTGAACAGCTGGGTCGTAGTAAGAGAAAAGCGGAACGATTTCAGGCAGTAAATGTTATTGATGCTGTAGAAAAAAAACTAAGAGATACTATTGATTTAATTGATAATCAATTTGTTATCTGGCGAGACAAAATAGCGCAGCTGGCTGCAATTTCTTCACGTCATGCGCCAATAAAGCTTACCAGAGAACAAATTACAAATAATGAATTAAAACAAATCTGGCAACAGTTTGGTATTCCGGAAGAAGGTATCAATATGCATCAATATTTATCTGCGGTGATGCCTCAGGCAGATTTGCTTTACCTTTTGAATGATGTGGTGAGCAACCTGCTAAGTAACCG
>JADGFG010000194.1 GCA_016743995.1 Kangiellaceae bacterium
CACCAATATTAAACGTTAACGTTTGCGGAATCAGTAAATCCATATCAACCAGTGTATTAATAAAAGCCTGAGTCGCAAGCGAAGCCCCGTAATAATTCTCTAATGCTTTTCTTCTATTTTCATAAAATTCTGAAGAGCTTCCATCTTCTTTAAATAGCGCTTCTCCTTCTGTCTCACTAACTGACTCGCAATCCCGGTCAACACAAACAATGTACTTTTCCTGATCATCAGGGTTAGGTACTAATGAAAGTGGATAATGAGTGAGACCCGCGGGTAAAAAATCTCCTATCCAGCGACTATCTTTAACCATCAGGTTTTCATCATTTTTTAATCCCATCATTCCAACACATAGAAAATCCTCAGTTTCTCCCTTTTTTATAAAAACAACTGACATATCGGCTGCAGCGGCTGCAATTTCATTAAAAATAATAGGGGCGATATGTTGTTTGGCAATATGGTCAAAGTTTCTGTTTTGAGTAAGTTTTAAGTTACCATGTTCACTTCCAGACAACTGAACAACTTTTGATTGCATTATTTTCTCCACTTAACTTTAAAATAGCTATCTGCATTTGTAAAAATCAGCTCATCGCAATAAACTCAAACAAAAAACAGATAACAAACAAAACATATAATTAGTTTTATTGATAAATAACAAAGAAATAAAACGGTATAACGCTCTAAAATCCTTATTTTATGTTGAACAACCTATTAAGCAATCTATTTTTTTGAACCATTCATTTTTTGAAATTCAAAAATTACGCTCCCCGGGCTGTCCCTTCTTAAGACATAAAGAGATTAACATTAGTTGGCTAATATTCATATACTACAACGATTTTGAACAAAATCTTCAATTGATTAAATAACCTCAACTCGGGATAAGCACAACCATCCAACACAACTATTTTAGCGGCTATCCGCGTTAAGTTTGCTTCCAAGAACCCGTTATTACTGCGCAAACTTGCCTTGATATCCACAAAAATAGTTGCATTGGGTATCACATTGACATTGCCCTGCTAGTTGAATGTACTTTAATTGTTGATAACTCATTAATATCAATCATATTCTCTGATTGTCCTTATCCCGAGTTGAGGTTAAATAAGCAATTGCGCTAAAAACATACAGAAATGAATATGACTGTCCAAAAATAAAATCGACGATTGACAAACCATGACCATAAACAGAGTGAAAATGATATACTTAGCCAGTCCATTTTTTAAACGATGACAAAAAATAAAAAGATAGGGTTAAATTAATATTTAACTTTATCTTTACCTATAAAACTTAACAATACCTCCAACAGGATTTCCTTAAAAGTGAGCCTCTGGACAGTGTAAAACACAGAATGCAGACAAAATCAGACAAATTTTATATCAAAGAACTTCTCTTATTCATTGGTATTTTTTCAAGTTACCCGGCAATTCTCAATCGATTCCAGGAAATAGATTCTTTCAAATCAGTTCTGATTTACCTGATTCTTTACTTCTCTTTGCTTGTTGTTGCAGTAACAACCTCTTACATTAGAAATAACAGTATTCGTCTATCCTACGCATTAATTTATTTTTTTTCATTCGTATTTTTAGATGTTTACTCAAGAACTACTGGAGAATTTTTAACTTACGCTAGCTTTATTTCTATGATGAAAGCCACAGGTTTTGCGACGGAGGCCATAATTCAATATGCCGAGCAACTATTCTACTCCTGCGTCTTTGGGTTATTTGTATTGGCCGGTATAGCTTTACCCTCTAAAAAACAATTTCGAGCACCACAATTTGTTTTTATCGGCATGCCTGTTATTTCCGTTATTCTATTAAGTTTGTTAATGTTCAGCCGTGGTGGTGATGGTGGAAAAGCACTACCATCAATGTTTACTCCGCTTGCCTATAACAACCTTTATCTTTATGAAAAACTGAACAATCAACAGGGCGACAGAAAAACAGTTCAAATACAACCCGGTCAAACTTCAGATAATAAAGATGTTGTATTTATTATAGATGAAAGTATTCGTGGTGATTTTCTTGATATTAACTCCAGTTACGGTATTAACTCAAACTTGCAAATACCAAAATCAGAGCACGGCACAAAAAATAAACCCTGGAAAATTTCCAACTTTGGTATTGCTGCTTCAGTATCAACCTGCAGTTCGGAAGTTAATGTCACTTTAAGATATGGCGGAACCCGGCAGGCCTATCAAAAAATAATTGATACTTACCCATCAATATGGGCCTATGCAATAAAGGCAGGTTTTAAAACAGTTTACATTGACTCCCAGCGTACCGGAGGAAAACTTCAAAATGAAATGACACCGGATGAAAAGAAATTAATCAACCGATTCATTCAGTTTGACAATACCCCAATCTATCAGCGGGATATACTCGCAGCCAAAGAAATTGCAGCATTAAGCAACAATCAGGTTAAAGAGTTTATTCTTGTGAACAAAATGGGTGCTCACTTCCCTATTCATGATAAATACCCAGATAATTTCATCATTCATAAACCAGCCCTACCAAGAGGTCAGTTTTTAAATATTAGTGATACCGGTGACAGACAAGGTTTTGATGGTGATAATGACTGGCCCAAATACTGGAACTCCTATAAAAATACACTTTTATGGAATGTTGGTGAATTTTTTTCCATTCTCGAAGAGCATGCTGATTTCTCTAACATGACTCTACTTTACACGTCAGACCATGGACAAAACCTACATTTAAATGGTAGTCCCGGCGTAACCACTCACTGCAGCGGGGAAGATGCTGGCATAGAAGAGGCTGTTGTACCTTTATTTATTATGGAGGGTAAGAACAAGAGTGATATTAACTGGAACAAAAGTATACAAAGTAATTTTAATCAGTCTAGCCACTTTAATATTTTTCCAAGCCTGTTGCTTATGATGAACTATAAACACGATGAAGTTATAAAGCTTTACGGCAATCCTTTAAATGAGAAGGTAAACGACCCCTATACATTTAATACTCGCTTTAATGCAAGGCTTGGAAAAGCGCCAATCTGGAAAAAAATTAATTTATCTAAATTGGCAAGACCTCCGCAGTTACTCACTCAACAAGTGAGTAACTAAAAATAACAAAAATCCATATCAGAGTCAGAAAACTTGATTGCCCAGTTTTCTTTATTTTTCAGGATCTCTGAATACTTGTCGTTATTGCAGTAATAAACAAAAATATCGCCATGAGGTCTTTCATAAAACTGTCTGGAAGCCAGTGTTTTTTCTAGTGCAAGATTAACACCCTGGTAGAGAATTACATCAACGTTTTTACTTTTTGCAAGCCTGACAATCGCATCAACATACTGGTTAAAATTTTCAGGCTGTGATTCTACGTCTGAAATAATCAAAGCTTTTTTATTGTTCCACTTAGCTACTTTTGAAGCAAAATATCCCGGAAACCTATTGTTAGCAGCTTTAACTCGATACAACTCATAGGGTTGCTCTCCAGGAAAATCAAAATATCGCCACTTAAGATATTTCAAACTACGACGAAAATAGACACTCGATGAGCCCGACTTATCCAATATCATTAAGTCGTCCACTTGGTCGCCAGAATGAATCTTCTCAAACTTCAATGCATCAGCTTTTAACTGATAACGCATATCAACCAGTTTCGATAATAAAGAAGCAGCTAACAACTTTACATTTTGCATCAGACCTGATTCTTTTTTATCTTTAAAAAGCGCTTGCAATTTCATTGGCTTTATAAAATAACTGGTTTTTCCCATATCAGACCACCCCTGACGAATGAACATTTTGTAAGCATCATCAGAAACCCCTAAACAAACAACAACATCATGGTTATTCAACAAACTCCCCATTAACGCAACACCGATACCTTTCATTTTCCATTCTTCAGCGACCATCAGGTTAATTGCACAAACAGAATCAACAGATTCCCCTTTAATAGCAAGCTCTCCTTCTATGGAGGATTGCTGGCCTGCGATCTGTGTTTCCGAATAGCAATAAATTCGCTTATTGTTCAAGTTATCAGAGTACATCCACTGGTTAAATGATGGTTGTGCCTGTATAGCCTGAGCGCCAAATTCTTTAAGCTGAAATGCTGAGAGTTCACTCTGGTGTAGCGCCGGGACTTCGCTATAAAAGTCCGCTTTAAAATTATTATAAAATCGGTCTATTATTTTTCTTTGTCTGTTCAATAGTTTTGTCAACTCCGTATTAAATTTCCTGCGGGATACCCTGGAAGTAAAACCAGAGATAAAACTTATCCTTCGTTATCAGAAGTCAGTAGATTTCGACGTTTATCAGTATCAAACAATTCCACATTCAATCCATGCCCCAGGTAAGTAAATGCAATTAACTCATCGTCAAAAGCTTCTCCGGGCTGTGGTTCAGTATTAATAATCGCACCAAGAGAAGAGAAATCATTAAGAGATTCATTCACATTGTCAACCTTAAAACCAAGGTGATGAATGCCTTCTCCTTTCTTTAAGAAAGTAACTAATGGCGATTTCATTGAAGCTGGCTCAATCAACTTAATATCCATTGAACCTTTTTTAGCAAAAAACTGAACAACGACTTGTTGCCTTGTATTCTCCACTTTTTCTGTTTTTGCAGAATACCCCAAAAATTTAGATAAATGCTCGGCTGTCCTGTCTATCTTTTTTACTGCTATACAAACATGGTCTAAATTCATGAGGTTTCCTTTTTAATAAAAATAGCCTGCCTGAGAGTTAAAAACTTAACTCAACAGGCTCAACCTGAACGGCTTTTTTATGTAAATAATCCGTTGTGCGACGCTTGGAAAGAATATCCAGATAAACAAATTTTGCCTGTTCTTCAGTAATTTCAATTTTCTCAGCGAGTTCGGCTTCGCTTTTTCCATTATTCAAGCACCAGACGGCAACATCCATTTTTTTGTAAGGCAATGCGAAATAAAACTCATCCTGCCCTTGCTCCAGACTATAAGTGTCCGTCGTTGGCGTTGAATTACAAATAGCATCAGGTAAACCCAGATGTTTAGCCATCGCATAAACCTGTGATTTGTAAAGATGAGAAATTGGCTTGATATCAGCAGAGCCATCACCATTTTTAACAAAAAATCCTTGATCATATTCCAGTCTGTTCGGCGTTCCTATAACTGCGTAATTAAACCGGTCAGCATGGAAGTATTCCAGTGTTTTACGAACTCTTTGCTTATTATTAGTTGCAGCCACAATAGTTAAGTAAGATTTCAAAGGTAAGATTTTTTCAAACCTTTCTCCAGCCGGATTTTCAACAACAACATTAAAATGATTAATTTTTCCGTCAAGACCGCCTTCAATAATAATTTTATTTTTCCAGTCACTTGTGTAATCAGGAAAAACATCACGAATAGCATCATCTCTCCATTGATAACAACCCAATGCCTCGAGTGCTGGCGCAATATTATCAACGGTATATTCAATGCCAAGATGCTCGGCCAGTAATTTACCGAGATCACCACTTGTCGACGATGAATCCTGCTCAGGCATGAGTAAACCAAAAACTTTTTTGGGGCCAAGAGCCTTAACAGCCAGTGCCGCACAAACAGAACTGTCAATGCCACCTGACATTGCTATAACAAAACCTCGACGATGCAACTCACCACTCAAAATTTCACGCATTCGTCCGGTAATTCGCTCTACTTCTTTATCAAAGTCAATGGCCAGCACAGGGTCAAGGCCATAAGTATTATCAGTCATTCTGCTATCTCCGTTTAATCATCAATTATTTAATTTCAAATCTTTTTATTTTTCCACTGGCCGTTTTGGGTAACCGGTCTCTCCACATAATCTCTCGTGGTATTTTATGTGGGGGTAAAAATTCATTACAGTGTTTCTTTAGTGCAAACAGGTTTTCTCTGGACTCAGAGCCAACGATAAATACACGAAGCTTCTGCCCCAGAAACTCGTCATCAACGCCAATCACAGCGCTTTCACTAATAAAGTCGAGCTTATTAATAACTTCTTCTAATTCTAGCGGATTAATCCGGTGCGCTCCGACCTTTATCATTTCGCTGTTGCGCCCTTTTAAGAATAGAAAGCCTTCATGATCAAAATAACCAGAATCACCAGTTTTAAGCCAACCGCCACCTAATGTAGTTGCCGTAGCAGAAGGGTTATCCCAGTAACCTTGCATAATACCAGGACCTCGAGCGTAAACTTCACCAATATTCGAGTGCTCAAGCCGATTTCCTTTTTCGTCTCTGATTTCCAATTCTACCTGTGCCACAGGAATACCGACTGACCCCAGTTTGTCGGTCAACCGTTCAGGGGGTAACCAGGTTAGCCTTGCAGAGGCTTCTGTCTGTCCATACATGACAAATAACAGAGTAGATTGGTGACATGCCTGTAAAAGCTCTGTAGTCAGTGACGCTCCCATCGGGCCACCAGCCTGAGTCATATAACGCAAAGCTGGCGGATTATCAGACCAGTCAGAGCGAGAAAGTAACAAGCTATAAGTCGAAGGCACCCCATAGAAACCAGACGCTTCACTAGTACGCAAAGTGTTGACAATTTCCTGAGGATAAGCCATTGAGCCTGCCAGAATAATTTTTGCGCCAACAAATAAGTGCGTATGTAACACGGAATTACCGTAACTGTAATGAAATGGTAAAACATTCAACACACTATCCAGACGAGTCAGCTGTAGATAATCGACAATATCCTGGACGTTACACGCCAGATTACCATGTGTTAACATGACCCCTTTGGGATCACCGGTTGTTCCAGATGTATAAATAATTTGTGCCAATGAGTCAGAGTCATGTTTATACCAGTCATCATCACTGCTCGCTTTGAGCGCATCATTCCAATGATAAATATTATTTGTACAATCTTTATCAAAACTGACTTTCTCAAGCGAGACTAAGCTGACATTATCTTTATTTGATTGTTCAATCAATTGAGGTGTTACTTTATCTAGCAACAGACAACATGCTTTACTTTGCCGAACGGCTTTAAGTACCTCATGAAACCTGGCCTGAGGATTCAGAGGAACAACCACAGCCCCCGCTTTCCATATTGCGTAAAATGCAATGATATAATTGATTGAGTTATCAACTACCAATACCACTCTGTCACCAGGTAACACCCCGATATCCTTAAAGAAATGGCCAACACTTGCTATTTGTGATTTCAGCTCGCCATAACTCAACTCTTCTACGCTGGTTTGCAGCGCACAGGAAGAGCTATATTCTTGACTAATATCCAAAAATCGTTCTAATAAATCACTTTTTTTCATGAGATTTATTATCCACGAAGGTTATTTTTCATTGGATTATACTCAGGCAGTCTTCTTTTCAATAAATCCGAGCAAGTTATTAATAGAATCAAGGTTCGCAGGAACCATTTCATCGGTTTCCACTTTTATTGATAATTCTTCATCCAGGAAGTAAATTAATTCCAGTATTCCCATAGAATCAAGAATACCGGTATCCAGGAATGAATTCGCATTATCCAGCTTGCTTTGATCATCCGTAAACAGGTAGTTTTCCAAAATAAAATTTCTTAACAATTGTTCGTTAGCTGTATTACTCATTACTATAATTTCCTTAACACTATTTTATAAATAAATTTTTAGATAAACTGCTCAATAATTACCTGAGTTGATAGAATACCAACCAGCGCCTGCGATTCGGGAATGGATAGCGGCCTGCCCGAATCTGCCTTTTTTAAAAGGAATTGTACTTTAGCTGGGTCAAATAAACCATTTTTTTGCAATTCACTACGGCTAAGATGATGCCGCAATTCATCGCCGAGATAATTTCCGGACATCGCTTTCATGTCAGGAGCTCTGTATGGCTGTTTATGTCGGTGTATAATTTCTCTCGGTAAATACCTGGCCATCGACTTTTTCAATAAATTCTTCTCATTTAATCCCTTCATTTTATATTTTGGAGGAACGCGATTGGCAAACTCGATAACACGATGATCAAGAAATGGAAAGCGGCCTTCAACAGAGTTTTTAGAAAGCATTCTATCGCCCTGAGAATTCAGCAGATAACCAGCCATCAATGATTTCGACTCAATATACTGAGAACGGTTAAAAGGATGCATCTGTTTTAGTG
>JADGFG010000195.1 GCA_016743995.1 Kangiellaceae bacterium
ATAAATAACATTGCCTCTCTGCAGTAAAATTCTCTGATTATTAGTTGTTAAATTCCATATTAAATTAGCAAAAGTCTGTGACATAAACAGGGCTTGTTGTTAAGTTTGTTTATTGTTTTTGTGACTATATTAGTTAAAGTAAAATATTGTCTGCTATTTCTGAGTGAGATTGTTTTGAGCAGGTAAAAGTGTAACGACAACTGGGTCGATACAGGAGTAGCAGATAACCCTTGTTTAGCACCTGGGCCATATTAATGAATTTCTTTTTATTAATAAATGAGTATTGTCTTTGACAGAACGTTCAGGAAGCTCTGTCATTATTGAGGGAGGTTTACAAGGTGTTTTAAGAGTTGTTATTTTTTCAAGTGTTTCAATTTGTCCTTAACACCATCCCATTTTTCAGCTTCAGGTAATCCTTCTTTCTTTTCTACGATATTATCCCATTGTTCAGAAAGTTCGGCGTTAATTTCAATAAACTGTTTTTGATCGGCAGGGACGTCATCTTCTTCAAAAATGGCCTCAGCTGGGCACTCTGGTTCACATAATGCACAGTCAATACACTCATCGGGGTTAATAACCAGAAAATTAGGACCCTCGTAAAAACAATCAACCGGACAGACTTCTACACAATCGGTGTATTTACATAGAATACAATTATCAGTTACTACAAAAGCCATAATAGCTCTCCTGAATATTTAATTTAATCGAATGCATTATATGAAGAAGCATATACCCATGCATCGATACATGCCACACAAAGTGGCGCGTATTCTAACCAATTATATCCCCGCAGTGAATTAAAATTAATCGTTTTGTGTGACTTTTTGTCTATGTCTTCTCAAGCACAATTATTCCTGGGTTAATTCGTAGATGAGTGCTAACGCCTGTTTAGGCGTCAAATTATCGGCATCGATTGATTCCAGAGTTTTTATTCGGGGATCAACTTCTAAAATTGGTAATGTTTTATCGGGGTTAACCTTTATTTCTGCTGTGGGATCCGGCTGATGGTGTTTACCCTGTTCCAGGTGGGATTGATAGCTTTTAGCCTGACGAGTGACGCTATCAGGTACTCCGGCCAGTCTGGCAACGTGAATACCGTAACTTTTGCTGGTTGGGCCTTCGTGAATAAGGTGTTCCAGAATCAGCTTTTTGCCATGTTGAATTGCGCCAAAGTGTAGGTTTTTTATACTGTTATCAGAGTCACTGATTTCGGTTAACTCGAAATAATGGGTGGCAAATAAGGTGAGCGGTTTAATTTTTTTGCTTAAATAATCCAACGTTGCCCAGGCTAAAGCAAGGCCATCATAGGTACTGGTTCCACGACCAATTTCATCTAGAATAACCAGACTCTTTCGGGTGGCGTTATTGAGAATATTTGCCGTTTCACTCATTTCAACCATAAAGGTTGAGCGACCACCAGATAGGTCATCAGAAGCGCCAATTCGAGTATAAATGGCGTCCATAATACCCAGAACAGCGGACTCTGCTGGTACATAGCAACCCACATGGGCAAGCAGCGTTATAATGGCTGTCATGCGCATATAAGTCGATTTACCACCCATATTGGGGCCGGTAATTACGAGGCTCTTTTGCGCTTTGTCCGCATAGACATTGTTTGCTATGAAAGGGGCCTGTTGAAAAGCTTCGACTACCGGATGACGTCCATTTTTAATGTTTATCAGTTGCTCTCTGGAAAACTCAGGTCGACAGTAGCTTGATTCTTCGGCGATCAGAGCAAAGCTCTGAAATACGTCCAGCTGTGCGATTTCACTAGCTGTGCAGAGTAAATTGGTTACCTGTGGTACGAGTGAATCGATAAGCTGTTGATAAAGCTGTTTTTCCAACGCAAGTGCTTTTGCCTGACTGGATAATACTTTTTCTTCCAGTTCTTTGAGTTCAGGTGTAATAAAGCGCTCTGCATTTTTTAGTGTTTGTCTTCGAGTGTAAGTAATGGGCGCTTTTTCCGACTGTGCCTTGGATATTTCAATATAAAAGCCATGGATTCGGTTATACCCGACTTTGAGCGTACTGATTCCAGTCGCTTCTTTTTCTCGCTCTTCCATATCAGTTAGAAGATCACTGGCATTATCAGACAGATAACGCAGCTCATCCAGCTCTTTATGATAGCCATCACGGATGACGTTTCCATCACGGATGACTACCGGTGGGTTATCAAAAATAGCTTTCGATAAATGTTTATAAGTTTCTTCGTGTAGTGGAATTTTTTCTGAAATTTCCTGAAGCACTGGTTGTTGTGCCGCTTTTAGCCAGCTAACGAGATCCGGTAAAACCGCGAGGCTTTCTTTTAAACCGGTGAGATCTCTGGGGCGGCAACTGTTAAGCGCCACACGAGAAAGGATTCTCTGCATATCTTTAACCGGATTTATAATGCTTCGTAGTTGGTTTAAGTCCTGACTTTGAATGAGTGCTGAAACCGTATCAAGGCGACGCTCAATTGCTGACCGATCAATAAGCGGTGCATGTAGCCAGTTTTGTAATAAACGGCAACCCATGGCTGTCTTAGTTCGGTTAATCACGTTAAAAAGCGATTTGTTTTGCTCGCCATATAGATTTTCAGTAATTTCCAGGTGTTTTCGAGTATGACTATTAAGGTGAAGTATTTGCTGGTTATCAAATGGGCGAATACTGGTTAAATGGGATAACAGATTCTGTTGGGTTAACTTTGCGTAGTTTAACGCTGCGCCCGCAGCACAGATAGCCGATTGTAGCTTGTCACAACCAAATCCATCCAGGTTTTTGACTTCAAAGTGTTGAAGCAGGGTATTGTAGTTTTGTTGATAATCAAATTGCCAGTCTTCCAATTCTTTCAGGGTAAAACCTTTCTGGCTCAGCATGTCCGTAAAATATTCAGTTGTTAGTATTTCAGCTGGATTTAACCGGGCGAGTTCGCTGAGTAGCGCTTCTTCACTGCTAAACTGGTTACAGTAAAATTGTCCGCCTGCAAGATCAATCCAGGCAAGCCCCAGCTTGGCTTTTTGTCGAGTTTTTTTATGATAGTAAATAGCTGCCAGCAGGTTTTCTTTATTAGCTTCGAGTAAGCTGTCTTCGCTGATAGTACCTGGCGTGATGACACGGACGACTTTTCTTTCAACGGGCCCTTTGCTATTAGCAGGGTCGCCAATTTGCTCGCAGATTGCTACTGATTTACCCTGTTTAACCAGACGAGCAAGATAATTATCTACAGCATGATATGGAACGCCAGCCATAGGAATAGGGTTCCCATTGGCTTTACCGCGATGAGTTAATGTGATGCCAAGCCAATCTGAGGCGTTATGTGCATCATCAAAGAACAGTTCGTAAAAATCACCCATTCGGTAAAATAATAAAATATCCGGATGCGCTTGTTTTATAGTAAGATACTGACGCATCATTGGGGTATGACTGGTTGTATTCAAAGCTATGTTCGCCTGAGAAATTCATAATTGTTTAATCGTCGATTTTACTCGATTAACGCGATAAACCAAATAGAATTATTATCGATTTAGCCGTTCATTAAAGATAAGTGAAAGTCATGCAAATTAATAATGTCATATCTGAGGATAATGCTCTACAAACGCTGGTATCTCAGCTTTCTGTCTGCCTGATCAGCAAAAAGCTGAAAGCGATTACAGTAGAGTCCTGCACTGCAGGCTGGATTGGTAAAGTTTTAACCGATCAGAGTGGTAGCTCTGACTGGTTTGCTGGTGGATTGATTACTTATACTAACCAGAGCAAAATTGCGCTGGCTTCGGTTTCAGAAAAGCTGATTCAACAGAAAGGAGCTGTATCTGTTGAGGTGGCTGCAGCTATGGCACAGGGAGTCCATCGGTATTTTACTCAGTGTGTGTCGGTGGCTGTTAGCGGTGTTGCAGGTCCTGGTGGTGGGAGTGAAGATAAGCCAGTTGGAACCGTTTGCATTGCAACCTGTTTGAATAATCAGATTTGCACCCATCGTTTTCATTTTTCTGGTAATCGAGAGCTGGTGCGAGCCAAAACAGTTAAACAGGCATTAACAATGCTTCTGCAGGCTGTTTCTGCAGATAATTAAAAAATTGAAGTTAAAATCAGGGAATACTCAGATTTTTTTGAGTGTTGCCGATGTCGTGTTGAAAAAGCAGAAGTACACGGTGTACAACTGGAATAGTGTATACCGTGGAAGAGAGTCAATTAAAAGTCTGATTGCAATACTAACTACAATTATCGGCTGGCTTCTGCAATACGTTTTCTTGCCAGTTCATCTGCAACCACATTCGTTGTCTTTTCTTCGGTTTCGGCTGCTTGAAATATTTCAGTGAGCGTATCAGAAATGGCCGAAACTTTTTCACAAGCGATTTGCTTATCATAAGTACTGCCTTCAAGCTCCATGGAAACATTAATAATACCGCCAGCATTAATCACATAATCAGGCGTATATAAGATATTTTTCTTTTTCAGAATTTCGCCATGCTTGTCTTCAGCGAGCTGATTATTTGCAGCCCCAGCAATGACAGAGCAGTTTAATTGCGGAATAGTCAGATCATTCAGCGTGGCTCCAAGCGCGCAGGGCGCGTAGACGTCTACTTGCTGGCCATAAATCTCGTCTTTATCGACAGCAGTAGCGCCAAGATTTTCAACAACGCGATCGACAGATTCTTGATTAATATCAGTGACAATCAATTCGGCACCTTCATTTTTCAAGTGCTCACACAGGTAATAACCGACATGTCCGAGTCCCTGAACGGCTATTTTCAGGCCTTCCAGGCTGTCTCGGTTAAGGCGATGTTTAACCGCAGACTTCATACCCAGGTAAACACCATAGGCTGTCAGTGGGGAAGGATCACCACTTTTGCCTTCAAGCCCTAATACAAATTGGGTGGAGCGATTTACTATGGCCATGTCCGCAGGGTTTATTCCCACATCTTCGGCGGTATAATATTGACCATTGAGGTTGTCAATAAAGCGCCCAAAAGCTTCAAATAATGCTTCGGATTTCTGTGTTTTTGAATTACCAATAATAACTGATTTGCCACCGCCCATTTTCAGGCCAGCTAAAGCATTTTTATAGCTCATACCACGTGACAGACGTAAAACATCGACCAGTGCACTTTCGTCGGAATTATATTCCCACATACGACAACCACCAACAGCAGGACCCAGAGCCGTTGAATGAACGCCAATAATTGCACTTAATCCCGATTCTTTGTCCCGGCAAAACACGACATTCTCGTGATCATCATACGCCCGTAAATTAAATACTGTCATACTCATTTCCTCTCAAGGGGTAACCAGCGCTAAATGAATAGCGCTGGTTAAAAACGATTGATAAAACAGATACAAATTGCCTGAGCTAATAGAATTTAGCTTATATCAAAAGTAATACCTTGTGCGAGGGTAGGGGTATCGCCCCAGAAGATAGTATTGGTTTGTCTACGCATATAGGCTTTCCAGGAGTCAGAACCTGCTTCACGTCC
Source organism: Kangiellaceae bacterium (assembly GCA_016743995.1). Classification (GTDB taxonomy): domain Bacteria; phylum Pseudomonadota; class Gammaproteobacteria; order Enterobacterales; family Kangiellaceae; genus Aliikangiella. Next base: position 5,451 of record JADGFG010000195.1, read on the forward strand.
ACCACCAGTGTCTTTTTCGCCACCGAAGGCTCCGCCAATTTCTGCACCAGAAGTACCGATGTTAACGTTAGCAATACCGCAGTCACTACCGGCGTATGAAAGGAATTTTTCAGCATTGCTGACATTCTGAGTAAATATTGCAGAAGAAAGTCCCTGACGAACTCCATTATTGAGAGCGATAGCTTCTTCAATGGTTTTATAGGTCATGATATAGAGTATGGGGGCAAAAGTTTCATTTTGGACAACTCCCCATTTATTTTCGGCGCGAATTATCGTCGGTTCTACGTAAAATCCTGGTCGGTCTATACGGTTTCCGCCGAATAAAATATCACCACCTTGCTCTTTGACCTGAGCAATTGTCTGCTCAAAGTTTTGCACGGCAGTTTCATCAATTAATGGCCCCATCAGATTATTGGTATCCAGGGGATCGCCAATTGTGACTTGTTTATAAGCTTTAACCAGTACATCTGTAACACTATCAACAATAGATTCATGAACAATCAGACGTCTGGTCGTTGTGCATCGTTGACCAGCAGTGCCTACAGCCCCAAAAGCAACTGCTGGAATTGCGTGTTCCAGGTTAGCTGTTTCATCTATAATCAGTGCATTGTTACCAGCAAGCTCCAATAAACATTTTCCCATACGCTCCGCGACTTTTACGCCAACCATTTTTCCAACGACAGAAGATCCGGTGAAGGACATCTTTTTTACTCGTTTATCTGTAATAAAGCGCTCTGCCAGCTGGTTTGACTCAGAATCGACAAACATGTAAAAAATGGGAGTGTAACCAGAATCTTTTAAAACCTGATTACAGATGTTTTGAACGGCAACAGCAGTTAATGGTGTTTTTGGACTAGGCTTCCAGATTGTGACATTACCACAAATAGCTGCAATAAAAGCGTTCCATGACCAGACTGCTACTGGAAAATTAAATGCTGAAATGACGCCAACCAGACCCAGTGGCTGCCACTGTTCATACATTCTGTGTTGTGGTCTTTCGGAGTGCATGGTTTTTCCATATAGCATTCTAGACTGACCTACAGCGAAGTCAGCCATATCGATCATTTCCTGCACTTCCCCATCTCCTTCGGATTTACTTTTCCCCATTTCCAGCGAAACCAGGCTACCTAGCGCATCTTTTTTCTCTCTGAGAGCGTCACCCATTTTTCTGACCAGCTCGCCACGCAAAGGTGCCGGAATGGTACGCCATTCATTAAAAGCTGCTTCAGCTTTATCAATAATTGTTTCATAGTCAGATTCAGAGGCAGTATAAACTTTTGCTATTTCTTCTCCATTGGCAGGACTGACAGAAGTAATGGTTTCTGATTTTGCTTGTGACCAGTCATTAACTCCCCAGCAAGCGCCAGAGTTTGTGGGTTGAATACCAAGTTCTGCTAATATGTTCATTTGATTCCTCAATTCGTATGTTTGCAAGCTATTTTACGGTCTTTTAGCTGATCGATTGTCCTTTAAATGATCGACTGGGATGCCAGCACGGCCTTACGATCAGCTAATGTCTGGTTAGTCAGCTGGCTAATATGGAACTGGGCATTAACGTGATTAAAAAGTACGTTAAATGGCTCCAGGTTGAATATTTCTAGAAAATCAGCCACTGAAAAAATTGGCGAAAAGATACCATTGCTACCACATAATTGCCAGTTTAATCTAATTATTTAATATTGTAAGGTGGGAAAATGTCAATAAATTTGCCTTTTACAGTGTTAAAAGAGGTTTTTTCTGCGATAGGTTAGCTATTGTTCTGCGTGCGTTCATATTTCACCTGGGTTAGCTAATTAACTGACTGAATATTGATATTTTATGTCAAAATGAGATATGTTTATCGTTATTGTGGCAGAGAGCGAGATTGTTACATTTTAATCTTGAAGACTGCTTTAATTTGCCGTATTTTAGCGGCCTGTTAATTCTTGATTGTGCTATCTGGCTTTAATCAGGAAAACAAATTCTGGTGAACGGAAGTAAGCCTGTCGATTTGTTAATTTAAGGAAATAATATAATGCATCAAACGAATAAGTCTATGCCTGCAACGGAAAATCCCGAGTCTGAAAAGGCACTGTTTGAAGAATGGAGTCAAAATCAGTTTATTAATGTCCAGAAATTCTGTCGATTAAAAGGTACCACTGTTTCTAGCGTAATAAAGGAGAAATCCCTATGTTTGCCGTCATTGGTTGGGATCTGGTATGTCAACGCGGTTGAAAAAAATGAAAGCTTCTGGGTTATTAACGGCAAGCTACCATCGGATATTGCAAAGTCAGATATTGCAAAAAATGCTCGCGAAGCGATGAGGTATTTTTCAATGTCCTGGCAGTTACGAGCAGCTCGTCTGGAAGAGTCAATTGCAGAAGGAAAAGTAGCGAAACAAAACAAAGAGACTCAGGAAAAGGTCATTAAAGAGCTGGTTGCAAAAGCAGAACTTTTAGCTGAAATTATTGGTAGAGATGAACTCTGGGTGAATCTAAAATAATCCCGATGAAGTTTTAGAGCAATAGAGTTTATTTTTGTAAATATCAGGTTAATTTTTATTATGCAAGATTAAATCAATTTAAGAATTTTATCTTGTTTCTACTCCCTTTAATAT
>JADGFG010000196.1 GCA_016743995.1 Kangiellaceae bacterium
AGTATATATTAAGTGAAGGGCCCTTAGCTCAGTTGGTTAGAGCATCCGACTCATAATCGGCAGGTCCCCCGTTCAAGTCGGGGAGGGCCCACCATTTTAATCAATCAAATTTCAGCCAGTCTGACAGTCGGTTCAACCGAATGATTATTGAAAAATTCCAAAAGAAGCACTTTACTTAAGCATTCAGAAACTTATCGATATTCTGAAAATCCCTGTCATAATCCTGAAAATTCCAATAATACACAACATGTAAGCGTAAATAGTACCGCACAAGCTGATCTTAAAAGCTCTCTAATTCAAAACAAAGCGTATTTAACAGACTTATTGTTGTCTCTCGATGGTGTTATTCAGTCTCCTCAGTATCATCCAGAGTCAGATGCTTTATTTCATTCTCTTCAGGTGTTTGAGCTGGCATATCTGGAGTCTAAAGATCCAGAGTTATGGTTAGCGGCCCTGTTTCATGATGTTGGGAAAGCGGTAGATTCAAAATTGCACGCAGAAATTGGTGCTGAAATGGTTTCTGGCTGTTTACCAGACCGTGTAGTCTGGTTAATTGCACATCATTTAGACTTAATGATGTCGCCAGCAAAAACACAGCAGAGACTTTCCAGCACTAAAAAATTATCTGATGCGCAAAAATTAACTGACCTGGTTAAACTAAGAGCATGGGATGTTTCCGGGCGTAATCCCAACGCCAGTGTCGGTTTGCCTGATGAAGCATTGGAGCTGATTATTACGGCGTTACCAGATTGAGGACAACTATTTAACCATTTAAAAATTCCCCACAAATGACGCGAAGAGCGTCCATTATCATGAGAAAAAAAAGTAATAACCTGAGAGTACTCCTTGTTCGCGAAGCGGCACGCTTAATGTTTGAAGAGGGTGTGGAGCAATATCTGGAAGCTAAGAAAAAAGCGGCTAAAAGGATATTGGGAAAACAAACCAGAGACTTGCCTTCCAACGGTGAAATCTCCGACGAGCTATATCAATTATCTTTATTTCATCGAGGTGATGAATTAAGTACCACTTTGTTTGAAATGCGTCTTCTGGCCATGGATGTCATGGAATATCTTGAAATTTTTAGTCCGCGTTTAATTGGTTCAGTTAGCACCGGACGTATTCGCCATGGAAGCGATATTGATTTACATATTTTCACTGATAGTTTAGAGAGCTTGCAAAATCACCTGGATAGTCATAACTGGCAATATGAACTAAAACAGGTCTGGATTGAAAAGGGAGGCAAACCAACCGAGTTCACTCATGTTTATCTTGATTTAGATTATCCCGTCGAGTTATCCGTTTATCCAGTTAATGAAATCAGAGTGAGAGGCCGAAGTAGTACAGACGGTAAACCCATCAATCGATTTTCAATTTCTGCGCTCAGGAATCTGATAATGGTTGAGCATGCTGATGACTGGTCTGATTATATTGGTGGAGTGGGTGACGTTTTTTGATTTTGGTAATAGCTGCAGGTTTTTTATTTCCTCCGCTGTTATTTCAGGTGATTCATTGAATAAGTGAGCCTTATGTAAGGTTGGTGCCATTTTCTATACATATAAAATGCCATATGTATGGTTTGGACCCTTTCGCGTACATATAAAAGCCTTATATCCGTTTAATACAATAAGCAGATTGCTCGGTCTTTGTTCTTTCAGTTGCCCGAGTAAAGCCTACATTAGACAGTCAGCCCATGGAAAAGCTCGCATATTAAGCAGGCTGTCCAGTCATTTTTCTAAAGAGGACATTTTAGCTTTGTTGAGAGGGGGCATTACAGCTTTGGGCTTACATTTTCTGTAGGTAGACTGTCTGCCGATGACTCGTCCAAGCTCAAACAATGGGCATTCAGGTTAAAGGGTATCAACCAACGAAAGACGAGGAAGCCAAGTATGGCCAGCAGCTTTCAAACGGGCTAGCCGCAGATAAAAGCTCTATACCAAGTAAGCCTTTTGAGATTAAAAAAGAGTTTAGAAGTAAATATGAAAGCGACCAACTACCGGCGGGTGAGCAGAACCAAGTTCAACGTCTACAACCAAAAGTGTAATTATGAGAAATAATATGAACAATCATATCGAACAAATAAAAAGTAAAGTAGCCGAACTTCAGAGAAATTTAGGTGTTAAATTGCAAGTAACTATCTACAGTGAAGGCGCGAAAAACTCCAAAGGCTATGTGATAAATACAATCCATGATATAGCGAAAATATGCCGCATGTCTGAAGTAGAAGTTGATAGCGCTAATTACGCGGTCAAAATCACCGCTGAAGGGCTTGGTGAAATACCGTTCGCCCTCTCTGCTTTTGAGGTGTATGAGGTGGGAGAAGAGCTATGAAGAAAACGGGAACCATCCTGGACAATATGAGAGCTGCCATGCGCAGCCCTCAACCTTCCACTATGCTCGACAATGTTAATCTGAAAGAACGTGTTGAAGAATGGAGACAAGAACGAAAAGCGCCAACTTCAGAAGTGAAAAATGTCGAAAAGCGTAATCAAAACTCGGCTATTGATGACTTAGCAGCCATGTTTGAGTCAAATAATGACGAAAACAGCAATTAAGGGTAACTCTGTATCTCTTATGTTGTGTATGCCAAATTTGATATTAAAATTAATCTCAAAAAGTGATTGAGTAGTTTAATAGGTGTAAATTCTATTAAACTACTCTAGTGTGGCTCTAAAAAACTCTATAAACTGTCGTTTCAAATGAAAAAATAGAATTCACAGTAATTTAAGGTGAATTTTCCCGATGGTTGCTGCAATTAGTGAGTATTATATGGCAATTCGGCTGAGTTGAATTGACCATCTAAATAGGAAGTTTTAATGTTCAGAATTCATGATTCGGTAGAGTTTCAAGGTGAAGGTTACATCATCTCTAAGTTTTTGGGGCAAGGTGGAATGGGGCATGTTTTTTCTATTGAAGATAAAGAAGGCGTCTCAAAATTTGCTTTAAAATCTCTTCAACACTTTCTTCCTGATGATAATAACCATCGCTCTCTGATAAATGAGTGGGAAAAAGCTCAAAAAATCACTCATAAAAATGTAATTTGTTACCATGGTTTTCATGATGGTTTATCTGACCCAAAAACACCTTATCTCATTATGGATTTAGCTGAAGGTGGCTCGTTAGAAGATTTTTTATTATCCCAGAATGAGTTTATGGAGGAAAGTGTTTGTTTAGAAATATTTCATCAGATAATAGATGGGATGGAAGCTGTTAATGAAGTTTTGGTTCACAGGGATATTAAGCCAGATAATATCTTCATAGAGAAAGGTATTTTTAAAATTGCAGATTTTGGCTTAGCTAAAATAGCAGAAGAAAAAACTCGTTCAAAAACGTTTAAAGGGTGGGGCACCGCACCGTATATTGCCCCTGAAGCCTATCGAGCCGAAAAGAATACAGTTCAAATGGATATGTATTCCATTGGGCATGTATTTTATCAAATAGCAGGCATGAAGCACGCCTATGGTACACCAAGTGATTGGGAACAAGCTCACTTAACGGCAGTTGCTAAAGCTCTACATGACGTAAACCCAAAGATCTCACCTAAAGTTTCATCGGTTGTTAATAAACTAATGGCAAAAAGGCCAAGTGCTCGCTTTAACAAATGGGATGATGTGAGGCAGGAGTTAATCAGTTCTATTCAAAATGTTGGCAATCACAAGTTAGCAATTGATAGCATATTAGAAAAGAAGATAGCGAGAGATTTAAATGCAGAGAAAGCATTGTCTGAAAAACAAATTAAAGATAATGAACTGAAGAGAAAAAGTGATATCTTAAACTTCCAGTTTAAGAATGAAATCATTCAGCCAGTGAGCGACTTTGTTGGTAATTTCAACAAAGTTTCTGGTGCAGATTCAACAATGAGAATATCTAACGTTTCTGGCATGAGAGACTTAACATGTGAGATTAGCTTTGATAGTAAGGCTGTTAATATTTGGTTTCATAAGATTAACGATTCAGATTTTTTTAGTTCTGAAGCCACCGATATATGGGGTGAACGCATACTTCATAAAACCAAGCCTACTCTAAATGGAAGGTCTGTTTTAGCTTGGGGGGGAATAGAATGTTCTGATAAAACTGGCTTGAATATTGTGTTGGTATCATCTGACGCGGATGAATATGGTGATTGGTATTTATTGAAAAATACACACTCTGGTATGGTTCGCCACCAAGATAATAGACCAGACCCTTTTGCTTTTACTAATAATGAATTAGTAAAAGAAATACGTCTTGTAAACACTATGCATATCTATAACACAAATGTCACGTCATTAGATATTGAACATGTCATTACTTTCATTTCTGCGGCTTTTTAGTTTATAGGTAAGTCATTATTTAGCTACGCTATATAACAACTTACTCAAAAGGACGTTAAAAGTTGGCAAGTGCTTGTCTCACAATTCCATCCAACTATTTATTGTCGCTTAGTATGGTGTTAGATTATTTTGGAGAATAGAATTTGAATTCAGGTTATGTTTACATATCAATTAACCAATCTATGCAAGGTCTAATTAAAATAGGAAGAACAAGGCGTGATAGTAGAGCCCGTGCACGCGAGCTATTTAAAACCGGTGTACCAACGCCTTTTCAAGTAGCTTTTGAAATTTTTAGTGTCGATTATGCCTTATTAGAAAAAAACATTCATAAAGAGTTAAATGACTATAGAGTCAGTAATAATAGAGAATTTTTTAAATATCCACTTAATAAAGCTATATATCTGTTACAGAGTTTAAATAGTGATAATGTTGAAGATGATGCTTTTCAAGCAATCGATATTACTAACCAGCTCCAAGTTAAATACGGACAATGGCTTAAAAAAGATATTGTGTCAGTTCGAATTGTTCAACCGAAAGAGAGAGTTTGGCTAGAGATTACCCAAGAAAGTGAGACTGCAGGCTATTTGATAGATCAAACTATTAAAAGATCTGATCTTGGTTTTGTCACTGATGGAGACGAAGAAGAAGATTTATTTCTATCACCTGATGTGGATGTAATAGTAAATGCAGACAAATTTATTAACGATTTCGATCCGTTCTCTATCATTAACACGACCGATCTGTTTCATGAAGAGGGAGCGATTGAGGTTAATGAAAGGTACAACCCACACAAAGTCTAGCAATAACTTCAAATGGAAAAATACAATATCCTGCCAGACTGAAATTGGCTAGATATTTGATATATGCTCTGTCAGGTAGTATTTGCGCTATTTCTTTTAAGTCGTCTAATTGTGATTTTCGGAATTGTTTGCTTACAGAAATAATCGTTAGCATATAACTCTAGTTAAGGCTTTATTGTGTGCTGACTAAATAAAATAATTACATTGAAGTAATAAAGAAAAAGCAAATTACGGAGATAATGAATACTCCTAAAGAACACCTCCATAACCAGTGTTTTTGTTCCAATTTAGCAAAAAATGAAGACTTTTTCTCACCATTGTTTTCAATTAGAAAACTTAGATACCAAACAGTTAGGTTAATTAAGAAAACAATTAGAGGGACAGTCGTAAAAACAAATTATTCTAATTGATTATGAAAATGAATTTCTATTCGTTTTTGTTAAGAATATGTGGTTGAAAATTAATTTTTGTGCGAAGAAAATTGATGGATAATCAGTGAGCTATTAGAATGACCAGGTTGAACACATGCGAAATTCTCAGAAGTTTCTGATAGTCAGATGAAGTCGGTTGAAGTGGATAAGTCTCAGGTAAAAATAGATTTGTTCAGATGCATACCTTTGATGAATTTCTGTTTCAGTTTTTCCAGGTAATGAGTCACTGCCGTTAGAAAAGCGCGCCTTAGAGCCTGCCCCGTGAAACGCTTTGGGTGCGCAGCGGGCTATGCAGTGATAGTAGGGTGTGGATTCTAAATCGATAATGAATTGACGAGCCCTTGTCATGATTAAATTCCCCTATTTGGTTTTGGTCAATGATTGTTAATTTACCTGATTATTAATGGGTCGTCTATGGTGGATGATTTCTGTATTTTTTAACCTGTGGGTGTCCGGGAATTTTCCGACAGTTAGTCACAAATACCTGGCCCGTCGAATAGACGAGCCAGTTATTGGTGAAAAAGAAAGGAGCTAGCTAGGTCCCTTTGAAGTTTAGTACCGGACTTAGTCGGCGTGTTACTTTTACTAGCTTCTTTTGTAAGGCGATAACAGTTTCAATTTTCTTGTAGCTAGTAGGAGCCTCCTCAGTAAGCAAGCGTAGCTTTTCAGTTTGATAGAAAATACCTGATAGCTGTTTACTTAGATTATCCTTGCTGATGGTGTTCCTCGCTAACTGTCGGCTCATACAACGTCCAGCTCCGTGTGAACTTGAATAGAGCGAGCCAGCATTACCTTTGCCAATTACGTGAAAGCTATCACTTCCCATGCTACCAGGAATTATTGCCTGTTCACCTTTGTTAACAGAGCAAGCTCCTTTTCGATGAACTAAGAAAGATTTCTTTGCGATATCTAGCCTCTCGATATGATTATGATCACAGTGAATCATATCCTTCTCTATAACTGATGCTGAAAATTGTTGTCGAAATAGCTTTCTACACTGGTCAAGAATAAACAAGCGATTTGCGCTAGCGTATTCCCGAGCCCACTGCATGTCTTGAAAATACGCTTCTCCTTGCTCAGAATCTAAGTCCAGATATTTAATTCCTGCGGACTTGTTTTGAGTTTTCTCCAAATGGTAATCGCGAACAGCTGGCCCTATTGCACGCGAGCCTGTGTGTATTGTTAACCACAGTTGTCCTGACCCATGGCAACGCTGTAGCTCAATAAAATGATTTCCACGACCCAATGTACCAAGTTGATATTGACCGTCTCGCATTGCAATTTTCTGTAACTTGTTGCTAGAAAGCTTGTCAATGCCACCTACCAGAATCGAATTACGTTGCTTAACGATTGGAACATTGACCGTTAAGAAATCGAATATCTGAGTGGCTTGTTTCTCCTTAATAAACTCAGCATCAACATCCAATGGTACCGACAACATGCCACACCCGATGTCGCCTCCAACCGCAGAAGGATATACCAAATGTGAAGTTGCGAGTACACAGCCAACACAAACATCATTGGCTAAGTGGGCATCAGCCATTAAACGCAAATGTTTTACATCTTTTGCGTGTAGAAGGCGTTTTGTTTGCGATTGTAAATCGTCATTAAGTTTTTCACTTAACCAATGACGATAAGTAGCTTTAGATTTACTCATGGTCTGAATCCTCACTAAAATAATCAGCAATTTCTGCAAGGTATTCTGACTCGCTTTCTAAATATTCATCTGAATAATCCGATTCGTCCGCCAGCTTAAAGTGAAGAGCTGGAGCCGCCTTTCTGTTTATTCCGTTAGCGACGATACTCCTAATTTGACCTTGATTGGCCTTAAGCCATTTTATTGCAAGTTCGCACTCCTCCGTTGATGCCGATATTGTTGGTTCTACAATCAGCAATAAACTAGCCTTTTTAGGTTTTTGTTTAACTTCAATAACATCCCAATCAGCGAGACCTAACTCAGCTATCGCTAATCGAGATAACTTTTTTATTTGACTACACAACCGTCGGTTGTCATAGACAACATGATTTTCTCTATTTTTTTCATGACGTGGTGAAATACCGTCGCCTTCGCATATTGAGGCACAGCATTCTAATAATTGATTTGATGATTTCATCGATCTCTCCACATCAGAGAGTCTGTTTAAACCATATGAAAAAAATCCATATAGTACAGATTCAATCTAATGTTGAATTAAAAGCTTTTAAGTAAGCCTCTGATCGAAGCAGGTTTTAAGAACCGGGTAATAGAGATTCTAGTATGAAATAGAAGAAACTAATTACGCTGCAATCGAGAGGCGATTTAATTGAGTCGATGTTGTTGCAATGGAATACATGTCAGCCTCCTGCGGAAATTTGGGGTGGAATAAAAACGACATGTTAACTCCTCTGAAGAAAATGTCAATCAAATTATTGGTGGTAAACTAATCAATTTAAATTTGCATTTTCTTAAATTCCCAATTAGACTAGCCGCCAACTTGACATCGGTCATGATG
>JADGFG010000197.1 GCA_016743995.1 Kangiellaceae bacterium
AATCGTTCATCAACCTTTCTATCAGGATGAGGTTTGCAATCTGCTCGATGACTGGACCACTGTTGATTCTCGAATTGAAGAAGCGTTAGCTTGCCTGGCCAGTGATGTCAGTTCTGTAAAACAGGCATCACTCAGGCTTGGGGTGAACATAAGAACGCTTCAAAGACTCATTATTATCGGAACAGAAAAAACACCAGGATACTGGTTTCAACTCGCCAGAATAAGAAAAGCAGCCAGAAGCCTGTCGCCATCAATTTCTTTTGCTGAGACCGCTGACCTTTACAAATTCTCTGATCAATCACATATGAATAAAGAGTTTAAACGCTGGTTCAACCTCAGCCCTTCTGCGCTGCTCGGAAATCCGAGCATTACTCAACAGCTCTACAGTGCTGGTTATGGCTGAGCTGTCATTGGAGAACACAGCTCAATCAGGAAACCATTGCTGTCGGTAACATAAGCAGTTGTCTGCCCCCAGGGCATATTTTCTGCATCTTGAACAAGTGTAGCACCAGCCTCTAAAGCGCTGGCAAGCGCAGCCGAAACGTCATCGGTTTCAAAAGCGATTTCAAATGAGGGACTGCAAGGTTTTGGCCCTTGTGGGCTTTTTCCCAACTCGGTCATCAGACTCATTGATGAAAAAGAAAGCACAGTGTCTCCGGTGTCTAGCTCACCATAATCTCCACTTTCATGTAGCATCGCCTGGTTAAATCCAAAAGCGGTTTCATAAAACTCAAGGGTTTCTACAACGCTGTTGACATAGAGTATGGTGTATTTAAATTTTAAATGGCTCATGGCTGATTCCTTGTTTTATTCAAATAAGCACTTAGCTTAGACACTGTTATGCAGCTTGTCTTGTATATAAGCGACAAATACCAGAATTTTACAATTGAGCTGACTGTCTATCCCATTTTTGCTATCCAGTTTGCTATCCAGATTTTCCTCTATCGAATTTATCATCAGCAGCGTGTCTGATATTTTTAGTTCAGTTAAGTTAACGTTTTAATTTGCGCTTTGTTTCGAGAGCATAATTAAAAACCTGCAGTTTTGAACGTTCAGGCTAGTTACCGATTAACACGATGACCGTAACTTAAAACCCTTGTAATTTCCCACTTTGCATCAGTTTTGCGCCATATCATGACAAACTCGGCTTTGCCCTCACACTTTTTTGTTTTAACCTGACAGAAACGATGGACACCTTGTGAAATTGCGCCAAATCCTTTAATGGGATAGGCCTTAAAAGTACCAGCAACGAGTTCGCGAGTGTAGTTACCACAAGCATTCTTTTTTGTGTTTGAAATCATGCTGTCACGATCCCAGGTAACCCCGCCATTATCATGATAAAACTCAACGTCTGACGCAAAGTAATCAGCATGCTTTTTTAGCGCTTTAGCTGAGCTACATTGATTGAATGATTCAAAGACTCCAGAATCTAATGCAACCAGTGTTTCTGTCAGAGAAGTCTTTTTATCGCTAATGTCATAAGCTTGTGCAGTCATTGAACAAAGTACAGATAATAATATGAAACCTGTTTTTTTCATGTGAATTTCCGTTTAGTTGAAATGCGTACAAAATATACACAACTCATCCCCCATAAACAACTCATTAATTAACTGCTAAATTGAAAAAGTTAATTCACGACTCCAGACTTAGTAGCAAATTGTTTTTAATCAGGATCGGAACCGCTGTAGGGCTTTTTGGTTGCTTACTTTGAATTAGTGGACTTGCAGGAATGGCTCAGGGAAAATTTGGTGACGGACTATCGATTTTATGCTTGAGTTCACTACCTCTGTTCATTGCCTGGAAATTTTCAAGTATTGGTATTTCGGCCTTTAAAGGCGCTTTGAAAACAGAGAAAACGGCTCGATTACTTTCGGAAAGGTTAAGTAAAGAGTTTAGTAGACAGCCGAAAAATTGAGTGGTTACCTGGCAATTTTTCATTCATCTATTTTCATATATACCCTCAAATAGTTAATGGCCAGGCTGTCTTGCAAAAAGGGACGAAATACACAATGCATTTTAAAAATAGATAGCCCCCCCCTGCCCCCCACCAAATGATCTGTTTGGGACACCTCTCAGTAAAACATACCGAAATCCCAGCTTTATTAACTAATAAATAGCCATTTACTTGATAAAAAACGTTTTTTAAGCGACACTGATATTCAGTGCGTCTCAAAAAAATTAAATTAAGATGTACTGTTAATTGCTTTTATCAAAGTAGTTGGTTGATAGAGTTTTATAGTTGTAACTAAGATTCTGAGTTCTCAGCTCACATGGAATCGCAGTTTGATCTGAAAAAATTAGTTATACACAAAAAAATGTGTCAATTTTTTGTCGAGCATTGTAGTTTTGACAAAATGCCGTCGCCCTGTTGCCGATGGACATTTTGCCAAGTGCGGTGAGGGATTGCACTAACTTTCGTGATTCAACTGATTTATTCAGGTTTAAAAACCATGGATTTATCGAGTTTATATGGGTAATGTAATACAGACAAATGTAGCATCTATTGGTATACAACGTGCCCTGAACAAAACTAGCACCAGTCTCACTAACAATTTTCAACGCCTTTCAACGGGTTTACGAATAAACAGCGCCAAAGATGATGCTGCGGGTTTACAAATATCCAATAAACTAACAACTCAAATTAGTGGTCTGGAAGTTGCCACACGTAACGCTAATGATGGTATTTCACTAACACAAACCGCTGAAGGTGCATTGCAAGAATCCACTAATCTGTTACAACGCATACGCGATCTTTCTATTCAATCTGCAAACGGAAGCAACAGCAATAATGAGCGAGCCGCTTTACAAGCTGAAGTCAGCCAGCTCATTCAAGAAGTCAATAGAATTTCAGAAACTACGCGTTTTGGTTCATTAAAATTACTGGACGGCTCCTTCGGTCATGCTTCTTTTCAGGTCGGATCAAACGCAAATGAAACTATTGATTTTACAATAGCCCGATCAAGTGCGCAAACCTTAGGTACACACCGTGTTGAACTTGAAAGTTTAGTGGGGACTAGTGGATTAGGCGGCTTAAACATGAGCTCTGGCCCCCCACCTAATGGCGTACCAGACAGTACGCTTGAGATTTCTGGTCATCGGTCTGCGACTGTCAATATTACCAGTCGCTCATCTGCCCACAGAGTTCAGGACTTTGTTAATGCAGAAACTGAAACAACAGGAGTTTCCGCCGATGCCAGAACAATTCTACGTCTGCATACTTTATCCGATGCAGGCAGTGTAGCCTTTATACTCGCATCTGATACTGGTAACAGTACCTCTCAAGTAAACATTTCAACTACAATTTCTGATACTTCTGATCTGACGACTTTAGCAGACGCCATCAACCAGGAAAGCAGTGAAACCGCGATAACTGCAATGCTTGTTGAAGGAGGAACCGCTATTGACTTAATTAGCGAAGTCGGTGATGACATTAACCTCTGGAATTATAACCATACTGCCAATGGAGATTTTGACGTTGATGTACGCAATTTCTCAAACACAAGCTCTCTTCAGAGTATCGATTTTGGTACAAGTGTTTTTAATGAAAATATCCGTGCTGTGGGTGTGGTACGTTTGTCCAGTTCAAATACCTATAGTGTTACCGCCTCTAGCCTATCCCTTAATGATGTAACCACGGCAGAAACATCAACTTCATCTAACGTGAGCGATATTAATATTTCAACAATCAGTGGCTCACAAGATGCGATAGACGTTGTTGATGGCGCAATTGCAGCCATTGGCAGCACCAGAGCTGAGCTGGGTGCTATTCAAAATCGCATGAGCAGTACTGTTGCTAACCTTGGCAGTATCATTGAAAATGTCTCTGCCGCCCGCTCACGAATTAGAGATACTGATTTTGCCAGTGAAACGGCTAAACTGGCAAAGAGTCAGGTTTTGCAAGAGGCCAGTTTATCTATCCTGGCACAGGCTAACGCATCGAGGGAATCGGTTCTTTCTTTGTTGTTATAATCTATACTTACTCTCATTAAAAAGTTGTCACTATGTCAGCTGGCCACCAGAACAATTGCGGGTTAAATTCTCACGGGACTGAGTAGTTACAAAACGTTTTACTTCTAGTAATATCTCACGTGAATCCAGTTTTTCTTGAAAATTCATTTATTTCTGTGACTCACAGCTTTTACAGATCCCAGGAAAAAACAACTGTCCCTCCTTGTGTTCCTCTTTTGTCCGTTTTATTGGAAAATATCATCAACTCTCAACCTGTCAGTGATTATTTTTTTCTTACGAGCTGATAATTTTTGACTATTACTGGTTATTTTAAGTATTCGTATATTTGTTCCTTTGTTAAAAGACAAGAACTTTACAAGCGCATTTTTCAGTTCAGCAATAAATCCATCTAGCTCTTCGGTTTCCAAATGTAGATTAACAATGTTTAGCATTCCCGTTTTTCTATCCATTTTTACATCCATTCTACCAGCAAACGTCCTTCCCCGTAGCAGAGGAAGACTAAAGTAGCCAAACTTTCTCTTGTCAGCAGGAACATAACACTAAATTTGATAATCATAATTAAAAAGTTGCCTGGTTCTTTTACGCTGAATCAGTAGATTATCAAAAGGTGAAAGTATTTTTACTTTACTTCGGCTCAGTCGCTTCCTTAATAAATTATTAATGGTCGGCAAAGCAAAGTACGATTGATTATCTACAGTCACCGTTATTAACAGACCATCTTCCTGCATTTGTTTACAATATAGTTCGGCCGTTTTTTTTTGACCTTTAAGCAGGTAGGTTATCTGTTCAGGTGTGCCAAGGGCGTTTGCGCATAAATAGTTCATGATTAGATGCCGAAAGTATTCTTCCTCACCAGGCATACTCGTATCGACACCCAATGGAAGTACCCGCTCGGTAAGATCATAGACTTTTTGAAAGCCTTGCCTTTTGACTACCATGAGCTTACCTTCCATAAATAACTGCTCTAGTGCTTTTTTTGCCGGCTTCCAGTCCCACCAACCGGTTTTATTTTTCCTGGTATCTTTAAAGTCTTTTGCCTGTAACGCACCGTCAACTTTAATCCGGGCTAAAACCTCTGCCATGTTCTTCTTATCTTTCTCAAACCAATGAGTATGTCCTTGCGCAATAGCATTTTTTCTTCGTAGACTATAGCGATAATCAACCATAGGTAAATACGATGCAGCATGTGACCAGTACTCAAATATCTGCTTTTCTTCTAGCAGCTGATCGATATGTAAAGGAGCGTAATTGACTGCTCGATTCCATAAACTATGATGATGCGCCCGCTCTACCACTGAGATTGAATCGATTTGAACATAATTGATCGTTTCTATTGCTTTATAAGTCGCCGTTTTACCACTTCCGATTTTATTTTCATCGTGGATACCCTGACTTAACAAGACCAGCTTTTGTGCTTCATTTAAACTCAGTGAATCATTCATTCAGATATTAACATTATTTATGTAGACGAATTTAACATTGCTTTTCAAGTGATTTGGGGATGATTTAATAAAAATCTAATATTTATTTTGCGGCTCACCATCAGGTATTTCATAATAATCACCTTTTTCCGCAGTAAAACTATGCAGTGCAATTTTAGTATTCGTTGATGTATCAAAAGCACCCAACGATATACCAAACCACTGATGTTTATTTTTATCAATGGGATCAAAAAATAACGATGAACCACAAGTAAAGCAAAATCCTCGATTAACTTTCTCAGATGATTTGTACCACTTTATATTTTCTTCACCCTCAATATGTAAAGATTCTAATAACGGAGAAGTGCTCGCAAATATATGCCCTGCCCATTTTCTGCACTGGTTACAATGACACATTTCACCGGCAGCAAGTTCACCAGAAACTTCAAATTTCACTGCGCCGCACAAGCACGAACCTTTATTCATGCCCCTCCCCTTTAAGAAAAACGACTAAATACTCAACTCCGTTTCATGGGTTGACTTTCTGATATTGGAGTTTGCTGATATTGGTTATTTCTAATATTGGCTATTTTTGACCGCAAGATTAGCTCCGCACTCTAATGGTAGAGTCAGTATACCGAGCTACATTCACTATTTGCCCCCTGCTTACCTTTACTTAGATCAACCAGATTTATTTAACATGCATGTAGTTTACTTCTTTAACCGGGCTATGTACAATAACTCTAAATTTAAACAGGTATATGATATACATCTTTAAGGCTTATATAACACTTTACCACCTGATGATCGAAATAACTGGAGATCCTTATGTCACATCTTGATACTTCCCTGGCCAAACTTGCCCAACAAATCCCCGGTGCGACCGCCATATTCAACCAATATCAATTGAGTTTTTGCTGTGGTGGCAAAAAGACGCTAAAAGAAGCGATTGCCGATGCAGGACTCAATCAGGACGAGATAGTCACAGCATTATCTAATTTGAGTCAGCGCGCGAATGACTCAGCCGATTGGAAAAATGCGACCAGCCAACAGGTAATTGATCACTTAGTCAGCAATTACCATGAAAACTACCCCGCGCAAATCAACGAACTCTATCGACTCGCGGATCGCGTTGAAACGGTCCATGGTGACAGCCCCGTCTGTCCAAACGGTCTGGCTGATGAAATTCAACAAATGGCCGCTGTACTTATAGAACTCATAGATTTAGAACAACAAACAGTTTTCCCATTGCTTCAAAATGAGCAAGTGAATAATGGCGAAGAAGTCATTGCAGGAATAACACAGGCTCAGCAAAAGCTGGAATCGCCCATCACCAGGATCAATGAGCTAACCAACCAGGTTGTCACCCCAAAAGGTGCCTGTAACACCTGGCGCGCGCTTTATCTCGGTATTAACGCCTTTAAAGTCGACTTACAACGGCATGTACAGCTTGAAAATGATGTTCTGATAGCGGGACTTCGTTCGACCATGGAAAAAGCCAGCAAGACACCGGTTCATGGCGTAGATTTTTGTTGTGGTTCTTGTGGGGGGTAGCTTGCTGCTGGTTTCGTGGGGATCGCTCAGACACGACCCCCATTTTCCCTGCCAGGCAGTAAGTGTACCAATGATTACATAGGGGGAATTATTTGGAAGATGATAAGAAAATAAGTAAAAAACAATTTATTCAGCGGTATAACTCTTTCCCTCAATTAGTCCATTAACATGGGCCGATGTATTTCTAAAGTTCACAGGCATCGTTGAACAGCTGGTATCATGAAGAGGACAAAAACTCTCTAGAACCTGGAAATGTAAATGTGGTCCAGAACTATTACCGCTATTTCCACTCATAGCGATTAGTTCATTTTGTTCTACGGCCTGCCCTAACTCAACCAGAACCCCATTTGTTGTTATATGGATATACTGAGCAACACTTCCATCACTGTGCTCAATAGAAACCTGATTTTCTTCGCCAGGAACACCAGTGCCATCACTAAAACCTGCTTCAATGGAGACGACAATACCATTACGGACTGAGTAAATTTTAGTTCCTACCGGCATTCCAAAATCGTAGGCAAACTGCTGATTTAAATCTTTTCTATGACTACCTATAGTACAATTCCCCTGACTAACAGAATAAGTTTCTCCTATTCCCCATGGTAAAGTATAAGGTGACTCAGATTGTTTTGGATAAGTTCCGGCTGATTCGGCTACACAAATATCGTCAACGCTACTTTCACGCCCTTCATTACAGCCGATTAAAGCACAAACTAAAATTAGTGACGTAAGCGTGTTACTAAACTTAATTGCAACCATTACCATTCCTGTCTCTTAAAATGCCTGACTGAGTCTATATGACAAAGCGGAAAGAAACAAGTAGAAGACTTGTCCAATATGAAATGAGCCTGAAGGTGACCAGTATTTCCAATATGAAATGATGCTGAAATATCATTCATTCCTGTTCATGATCCTAACCTAT
>JADGFG010000198.1 GCA_016743995.1 Kangiellaceae bacterium
GGTTTACTCCAGCCATAACTGGCCTTTTCCATCACGCTACCAATATTGGTATATAACCCGGCTGAGTTAACTTTTGTTGCTGTTCGGGTCGCTTTGTCCTGCCATTTGCTGTCAACATCGGCCAGAGGTACCATCATGTTTACATAACGACCAAAAGTCCAAACACCAGCCTTTGCACCTTCTGGCATGAGGTTAGTCACCAATTGAAGTGCAGGTACGCGCAAATTGTCCGGATCATTTTTCTTCATGCTACCGGAAATATCGATTAACAACCTGACATCAGATTTAGGCGCTTTTGACGCAGCAACCACACCTTCAGTAAGGCACAAACTTACCAGAACAAATAAACTAAATAAGCGGATTTTTAGCATTCTCATTAATTATACCAACACAGGAGCTAATCAGACACTCTGTAGTTTAGACTAATTTATCGTAAAATTCATATTTTTCAGTGGGATAGGAGAGTTTTTTCAAGAGATTACTCAGTATGTACCAAAGCTACTTGAAGATGCCGGGGTATATACCCAAACTCCCAGGGGAAATGCAGGTTTCAGGGAGTTTGGGTATAGATTAACCTCTAGACTGAAAATAATTGTCTTCAACGACATAGTCCTCAAAATCATCTTCATCAATATCAGCTTCACTGATCACTTTACCTACAATAGAAGAATCTGACTGAATAACAGAAGACTGCTCCCCAGATTCAAGTGGGTGCCAGTCTGGTAAAGGTTTTCCCTGAGCAATCAGGCGATAACCACAGGTTTCTGGCATCCAGCGAAGTTCTGCAGCATTTTCGGGGGTCACTTTAATGCAATCAGGAACATACTGATGTCTTTTCGGATAAACCGTACAATGACATTTTTGAACATCAAGGTACTGACAGACAATATTCGTTTTAACAATTTCCCTGGTATCTTCATCTTCAAGTTTATGGGCGCAACACTGACAACAACCATCACAAATCGACTCCCATTGCTGCTCACTCAACTGCTTTAACGGAATTTTTTCCCAGAACCGGTCTACTTTATCATTACTCATAAAATAACTTTTTAAATATCAAATAACAGTGCTTTGCCAGCGCTGCTGATTAAGGCTTAATTGCAGTACATCCGAAGACCTCAGCCTTCCGACACCTTCAGGCGTTCCAGTCAAGACAATATCACCCGGTAGTAAAGTGAAATTTCTGGAAATTTCAGATAATAAATAATCCATCTTAAAAATCATATTGCGAGTGTTACCGGCTTGAACCTGTTGATTATTTTTATGTAAACTAAATTCAATTCCGTTTAAATCATCAATTAAATTGACTGGCAAAAACTCTGTAACAGGACAAGCACCATCAAATGCTTTTGCTTTTTCCCAGGGATGCCCATCGGATTTTAATTGTCCCTGAAGTTCTCTTATTGTCAAATCTAAGGCTAACCCAACACCAGCAACCGCATCAAGAGTAAATTTTTCTTCTGCATGATTGAGTTTTTTTCCAATTAAAAGAGCCACTTCCAGCTCATAATGATACGCTCTACCATCATCGGGGAGATTGAACTGAGGTGTCATTGCTATCAGGCTGGTAGAAGGTTTCATAAATAATAAAGGGCTAGATGGTACAGGGTTATTGAGCTCTTTTGTATGCTCAACATAATTTCTTCCAACACAAACAACTTTACTGGCTGGATTATCAAAAGCATCAGTTTGAGTCAGTTTTGTATTAAATATTTCAGGATAAAACCAGTATTGATTTTTCATAGTTATACTTTTTACCTAACCTGAACTTTTTCTAACGACTACAGTAATCAGTCTACGAACAGCGTTAATCGATATAAAATAATCAGCTCAAATAGCCGGAAATCCAATTCTGTCTGCCAGATAACCAACCCCGGTAGCAAAATAATGAGAACGATTCCAACGCATAATCACATCAAAATTATGATAGACCAGATATATTCTACCCTTTTCTCCACCCGGAGCAATTAAATAGGCCTGAATGTCATTAGCGGGGAGCTCGGACATATCAGATCGTCTGACACCCGCTTTTTGCCAATCTTTCAAAGGATGTTTATTCGAATTACCCAGTTCATATTCAGTAAAAGCTTTAGTCAACTTCACCTGTCTTCCCCAGGTCCCCTCCTTTTGCCAGCCTGAAGAAGCAAGATAATTACCAATTGAAGTAAAAATATCCTGCTTGTCTCCCCAGATATCTTTCTTACCGTCACCATTGGCATCAACGGCAAACTTTAAAAAGCTGGAAGGCATAAACTGACAATTTCCCATAGCTCCTGCCCAGCTTCCTTTCATTTCTGTCAGCCTGATATGTCCTTCAGCAAGAATTGTTGTTGCTGCCATTAATTCCTTGTTAAAAAAAGCAGCTCGACGCCCATCAAAAGCCAGGGTCGCTAAAGCACTGGGAACATGATAATTTCCTGTAATTCTTCCAAAATGAGTTTCCTTCCCCCAAAGCGCAACGATAAAACGAGCTTTAACACCGGTCTTTTCTTCGGCCTGCATTAACAAGTCTTTATTTAAAGTAAACTGACGACGAGCTTCTCTGACTTTCGTTTCCGGAATCACTTTATTCAGGTATTCTTCATGAGTCATTGTGCCTTCGGGTTGACGCCGGTCAAGTTCAATAACTCGTGGGATATATTTTAACGATTTAATAATTTCGTTTACCAGCTGTTGCGAGGCTCCCTGCTTTAACATTTGAGGTCTTAATCCTTCTTTCCACTTTGTAAATTCTGCGGCAGGCTCAGGATTTGCAGCAATAACCTCAAAACAATAGAAACAAAAAATCAAGCCTGATATAAAAATAACTCGCATTAATTTATCCTGTTGTTAACAATCACACAAAGTAAATACAACCCATAAAACCTTTTATTTAAAAACATTCTGACAATTTTAACCCGCTTTATTCTCATGAATTGAAGGAGGCATCTGCAAATAATAACCGTCTTCTTCCAGTTTTTTTTGAACTTCTCGGATATCAACTCGTGCCAGTTTTTCTCTTTTTGACAAATTAATCTGAATCGCAAAATCAGGCTGTCCAAAAATTTTCAATAGTTCTTCTGGAACACTTGAAAAGTCATCTTTTACTTTCACATAAAGGTACATATCATCTTTTCTGGAACTACGATAAACACTTGCTAACATATTCAATCTATTCTCTTAACTTCAAATGGGGTTATAGACACATCAATAATAACATTAACCAGAAAATTCAGAAGAAATCTGCTCAAAATCTGTTTGCAAAAGCCGTTTTCTCCAGCCACTCCATATTGCAGGCTGATTTTCTTGTGTCAGGTAAGACGTAGCAATTTTTCTTGCCATTCGCTTGCTCAACAGCAAACTGGGTGGTATTCCATTATGGCCAGCAATATTGCCAGCTCTTCCAAGCAGTTGTTCCGTTAACCTTTTATGTCCCGAAACATCCCTGCTATTAGGAACAACGGGTAATAACGGCTCACCTGTTCCAGAGTCAAACTCTGAAACCAGGCCCAATACTGCCTCAGAATAAAGCCGTAACGAGCGAGGATGAACACCTTCTATGTTTTGCAATGCTTTCTTTGTTAATGGCTGCATTAATGCAATATCTACCAGCTGATTATCTCTGAAGATATGATTGCGGGTACGATTATTTTCGATCGCCTGCATTTCTCTCCACTTAAATAACTGCTTAAACAATACAAGCTGGATACCATTCAGTTTACAAACTCCTTTTGCATTTCGGTAATCAATTTCTGGCTGTGAAGGTTTGATAATATTATTGCAAATCTCATCACATTCGCTAACAAACAGTTGATAAAACTCTCTTTCTCTTAATGATTCATCGAGTTGTTCAAACAATGTAAGTAAAAACTCAACATCCTTACTCGCATATTGAAGCTGCGTCTGCTGTAGTGGTCGCACTAACCAGTCCGACTGAGTTTCCTCTTTATCAACAATAATATGGCAATAAGATTCAACCAATGCCGCATAACCTTTTGACGACTCACCTTTTAAAAAAGCATAAGCAACTTGCGTATCAAATAATTGATTAAACTTACATTGCCAGCTATAAAATAAAGTTTCCAGATCTTCTTTTGCCGAATGAATAACTTTAACAATTTCTGAACTACGACATATTTCTCTAAATTCATCAGGACACTCGACCTTAAGCGGGTCAATCAGAAATATCTTTTCGCCATCAAAAACCTGGACCAATGCCAGTTTAGGGTAATAAGTTGTTCGTCTTTCAAACTCTGTATCAATTGCCAGCAATTCTTTGCTTTTCCAGGCTCTGGAAATTTGAGCAAAAGATTCACTGTTATCAATCCAGACAACCTCAATGCTATCAGTCATTAATTATCACTTATTTTTCACCTGAATAACGATAGAAACAGTCATTATTTACGCTGTTACACTGCTTTTTTGCAGCGACTCACCACGTAACTCTCGACGTAATATTTTCCCAACATTCGATTTTGGTAACTCATCTTTAAAAACAATTTCTTTAGGACGTTTATAACCTGTCAGATTCTTTCTACAAAAATCTTTTAACTCGCTTTCTGTTAGAGAAGGGTCATTTTTAACAATAAATATTTTAACTTTCTCACCGCTAGACTCAGAAGGCACACCTACAGCTGCGACTTCCAGCACTTTCTCATGAGCAGAAATAACATCTTCAATTTCATTAGGGTAAACATTAAAGCCAGAAACCAGAATCATATCTTTTTTGCGATCAACAATTTTTAAAAATCCTTCATCATTAATCACTGCGACATCGCCTGTTGCAAACCAGCCATCAGGAGACAACACTTTGGCTGTTTCTTCCGGTCTGTCCAGATAACCTCGCATAACCTGCGGCCCTTTAACATAAAGTTCGCCCGCGTCCCCCACAGGCACTTCGTTACCGTCATCATCGCGAACTGAAACATCCGTTGAGCTGATGGGAACTCCAATCGTTCCATTATATTCTTTTGTCGTCATTGGATTAATACAGACTGCTGGTGCGGTTTCTGTTAAGCCATAGGCTTCAATTAACGGCACTCCAGTCGCTTCTCGCCAACTCAAAGCAACAGACTCTTGTACCGCCATCCCCCCGCCAAGTGTCATTCTAAAATGAGTAAAGTCGAGTTCTTTAAATCCCGGAGTATTGAGCAAGCCATTAAATAAGGTATTAACTCCTGTCATCGCAGTAAATTTGTACTTGCCCAACTCCTTAACAAAACCAGGCATGTCTCTGGGATTTGTAATTAATACATTCGTTCCGCCCCACTTGATAAAAGTCATACAGTTGGCAGTTAAAGAAAAGATATGATAAAGCGGTAGTGCAGTAATAATCACCTCTTCGCCTTCTCTTACTATGGGTGATAACCAGGTAGAAGCTTGCAGTATATTGGCAACCATATTTCCGTGCGTAAGTACTGCGCCTTTCGCTACTCCGGTAGTTCCTCCAGTATATTGTAAAAAGGCAATATCATTTTGAGTCAGTTCCACCGGAGATAAAACAAGAGATGCACCTTTTTTCATCGCCTCTTTAAAACTGACAGCTTCAGGTAAATGATAAGAAGGCACCAGTTTTTTAATATATTTAACAACAAAATTAACCAGCAGCGATTTAAATCCCCCCAGAGAATCTCCAAGTTGAGTCACAATAACATGTTTAACCTGGATATCATCCATCACCGATTCAAGTGTGTTGGCAAAGTTTGCAATAATAACAATGGCATCAGCCTGCGCATCATTGAGCTGATGCTTAAGCTCTCTGCCGGTGTAGAGCGGGTTAACATTGATAATTGTTAAGCCTGCTTTCATACCGCCAAATATGGCTATCGGATATTGAAGTAAATTGGGCATCATAATCGCTAGCCTGTCACCGGGCTTTAACCCCAGTTCATTTTGCAGGTAAGCGGCAAAATCTGTTGCTTTTTTATCCAGTTCAGCATACGTTAACTGAGTCCCCATATTGATAAAGGCCAGTTTGCCAGCATGCTTTTTAACGCTTTCTTCAAAAATTTCAAGTACAGATGAATATTCAGCTGTATTAATTTCCTGAGGCATTCCTTCTGGGTAAGATTTAAACCAGATTTTTTCCATTCATTAATCTCCTGACAAATTCCAAACTGAAAAACAAAGATTTGTAATAACGGGTAATTGATAAACTGAACTCGCTATAAGTCAGCTAAAAATATACTAATCCACAGTAAATGGCAAAATCCTTTTTTGTTTTTTCATAGATCTTCTCATAAAAAGCAAGAGATTAGTCACTTACAAAAAGAAATCCTGTATTAATTTTGAACAAGCCAGTACCTGCTCAAGGTGAACATGATGCCCTCCCTCAAGTACCACACTCTCCAGTTTATTAAAATTTTGTTTGCGCTGCTGGAAAACTTTATTATTAATAAGAAAGCCCTCACTACCTTCTACGAGTAACACATCAGCAGTAATCTGAAGTAAAGTCGCATTAAGTTGCTCCTCGGACATTCTGACAGGGGCAATCGTGCGGAGCCTGGAGTCTGCTCGCCATGTATAACCTTGTTCCACTCGAGATAAGCCGCGCTCTACCACCGGCTGAATCAACGATTTTTTAATTAAAGAAACTTCGGCTCTGGCCTGTAATGCAGTTTCAAAGTCAGAATAAATCGGTTTACGTTTCTGGTTTAAAATTCTGCGCTGAGAAATTGATTTTCTGATCAACTCAACACTTCTTTCAGGCTCTATCGTCAGAGGCCCAAGCGAATCAATTAAAACTAGCTTATTAACCCTTTCAGCGGCCCCCGCAGCATATAATGTTGAAATTGCGCCGCCCATTGAATGACCCAGTATATTAATGGATTCCAGACGATAATGTCTGGCAAGATCATCCAGTAGATATAAACCATCAATAAAGTGATAAGTAAGGTTCTCAGGAAGATGGGCTGAGTGACCATGACCAGGAAAATCAACAGCGATTAACCTGACTTCTGGCATATTTCTCGACAAACTCTCAAAACTGGCCAGATTGTCCAACCACCCGTGCAGCGCAAACACTGTAACTCTGCCTTCTGGATTCCATTCGACAAGGGCACAATCACAACCAGCCAGGCTAATTCTTGAAGTTATCATCAGACTTTAAAAGTTTACCAACGTTTAAAACAGTCCCTATTTTAAACACGATTAAGTTTAAACACTATTAAAATTAACCGAGTAATCACTCCACATCAGCAATTCGCGTCTTTCCGATAAAAATAAGTCAAAATAAAATTTGACAAAACCACTCAATAATCAATCGTGAGGAGCCTGTTTCACCTTATTAATTGCTTTAATAACCTGCTTTTTTGCATAATCTTTCAAATCACGAACTTCCTCCTTAAGTTTTTCTCTCGGTTCCTTCTTTTCCATAAAGTTACAAATATATTTAACAGGCATATTATTAAGCGCAATCGCAGCAATATCCTGAATAGAAACTTCGGAAGTTGGTACTTCATGTTCACCAGTCTGGACAAGTTGATGAATTTGTTCAAAAACAATTTCTTCTGCCAGGTTTTCCAGATCATCGTGGTAATACATCTCTTTATACATATTGAGCTCCTGTCTGTTTGAGATGCCAGATTTGGGTTTCGAGTCTTCGAGTCTCCAATTGCAAGCAAAGAGTTGGCGGAAATAGCCCACTGTAACTCATCACTTATCCACAAAAACTGCTCGTATCAACTCTAAGTCTAGATCATATCTTATGAATTATCCGTATCTTCGGTTAGAATACAGCCTTTTAACGCGTTTGCCCAGCTTCAGACTTGTCCAATATGAAATGAGCCTGAAGGTGACCAGTATTTCCAATATGAAATGATGCTGAAATATCATTCATTCCTGTTCATGATCCTAACCTA
>JADGFG010000199.1 GCA_016743995.1 Kangiellaceae bacterium
GGACAATACGGTAACAGACCAGGGTAATCAGTTAAAATCTGGCATATAATTAACTTACGATTAAATTAATCAACTTATTTTAATGCGCCTGCTTACTTTCATTTTTTTTATTACATTAATTCCTTTTAAACAACCGCTGGCGAATGATGCGGACTCACCCTTCACAATCGCTTATCACGAAGGCGGAAAACCCTGGGCCTGGGAAGATAAGGGGAAAGCCAGAGGAATTCTTATTGATATTACCGAAGAAGCACTAAGGAACAGAATGCAGAAAAAAGTAAAACACTACTTTTATCCGTGGCGTCGCGCACAAAAACTAGTCGAATCGGGAAAAATTGATGCACTTATCACTAACTATACCCAGCAAAGACAAACCTATTCAATTGCAAGCAATACCTATGTAACCGATATAAAACGAATGATCTTTGTTCGAGAAAATAGTCGGTTAATTCCTGAACTACTAAAAATAAAACAGCTAAGTCAATTAAGTCACTTCTCTATGGGAAATTATATCGGCAATAACTGGGCCGAAAAAAAACTTAAACATTTTAATATACAATGGGCAGGTAATGTAGAAGCTGCATTAAAAATGCTTTCCGCAGGACGCTTTGATATTTACCTTGGAAATCCAGTATCAACTGCTTATAAGCTCAAAGTACTTAAAATTCAGAACATTGTCGCATTACCTGTTCTTATGTCTGATATAAAATCGTCAAAGTTCAAACTATTAATCAATAAAAATTCAGACCATGTTGCATTGATTCCAGAGTTTGACAAAACAATTATCAAAATGAAAAACGATGGTTCTCTGCAAAGAATATTTAATCAATATAAAACCATTGCGCCGTAATCCATCGAAGCCGTTTACCTCTGATAACATTCAGGTTTACGAGGGCAGGCAGCACCTCGAGTACAAATGAGCCTTACCTCTCTTTCAATCCCCTGCTCTATCCAGCCAATATTCAGAATTTTTGCAACGGCAAGCAGATCTTTTTTAATTGCTTTTGGCAACTTTGCAGAGCCTCCTTTTTTCATACAATGCGCTTTTAATGCCAATGACAAATCATGTGAGTTATGTCCCTGCGCTTCAATCGCCGGATTTAAGTCAATTCCTGCACATAAAACATGATGACTCCCGGTTAAATCATTAACGCCAGAAGAATTACAACAATAGATTCTGGGTTTACCCTCTACCTCTAAAATAGAGAGCTGAGCCGAGGTTCCATTAGTTGGCATATCGATCATTCTGAAAACAGCCCAGTGACGACAGGGGTCTTCCACCATTCGCATATTCCCCCAGGGGAGAGGTATACCATTTCCTCGATAAACCGCTTTTAGCTTGCCAGGTGAAAAAGCATCAAAATAATGCCAGTGAGGATAAGAAGATACAGCAGTCATACGTCGCATAGCGACCGATTCAGAGACTTCTGCCATTTGACTGACTTTACCTGAGTAAGCATAGCGATCTAACAGTTGACGAAAAGCAACCTTGGGGCAAAGTAAGGCACCAGCAAAAAAACTGGATTCAAAATCCCGCCAGGCATACATAATATCTTTAGCATTAATCGTTGAGGACTGAAACGACTGCTGATTATCAAATTGTTCATTATGATGACTATTATGAACCAATAAGTTTTTCCTACCTTCCTTATTATGTAATACACTATGACCAATATAAACGGCCAGATCATATTTCAGCCGCAAAGGATGTGACTTCAACAAACTATTTAAATAAATAGTATTCGACGGCTCAAAATAAGATGTAACCAGGCTAGTAGAACAATCATCAGAATTAGCCTTTTTATATTGCTCGCCTGAATAAAGTTCATTAATTTTGGCTTCTGGAAGACGGTCAAACCATTTTATTCTGAGCCCCAGTTTTTTGATAATATCCTTAATGTCATCCAGACGTAACGGCATCCGCTTCTCACCAACTTCCTCAGCTGCTCGTTCAAGGTCGGGAAAATGATTCTGGTGATGCTCCTGATAAGCACGTATTAATAAATGAGCAAACTGTCGCCCTGTGGTTCCGGTCTGTGATAGCATTTCAGGAATAGCAATCTGCAGAATCTCATTAGAGAATAAAAAACCAGGCTCCAATGCCATTCCACTAATTCCACCACGACTGCCTTTGTCCGGAATAATCTCCTGTTCTTCCGGCACTCCATCGAGAAACCAGCTGATTTCTTTATGAAAAACCTGCGCAATAACCTCAAGAATAGCTTCACTGGGATACCTTTTTCCTCTTTCTATCATAGAAAGATAAGAAACTGACGGAGCATTTTCTGCATCGACATTAACACAACGTGAAGACAAATCCTCCATCGTTAGGTTATTTCGCTTACGCAAATTTCTGATTTTAGTTCCCAGAAAATGCGCTTTTCTCATTAAACTTTTGCTGGCTTTCATTTTGTAAAATTCACAGTGTAAAGTTTTTATTGTGAAATTCTATGCTTTTTTCTAATACACTGCAAATAAGACTATTTTATATTGCTCATCAATGGAAACTGACTAAATAGAGGAATGACGATGAACATGCCATTAAAAAAAGTTCAATTTGACAACGGTCTTTTATTCGACTTCATTAGTAATGAAATTCTGCCTGCTAATAATATCTCCCCTGATTATTTCTGGACAGAATTTGATAAACTGGTTAAATTACTTGTGCCACTTAACCAGAGACTTCTGGAAACTCGCGTTAAACTTCAATCGCAAATTGACGAGTGGCATCGAAATAATCGCGGCAGACAATTCAGTCCGTCTAACTACAAAACATTTCTGACAGAAATCGGTTATCTACAAAATGAAACTGAAGACTTTTGCATTGATACGCAAAATGTCGACAAAGAGATATCATCTATTGCAGGTCCACAACTCGTCGTTCCAGTTAACAACGCCAGATTTGCAATCAACGCCGCCAATGCCCGGTGGGGCAGCCTTTATGATGCACTCTATGGAACCGATGCAATTTTTGAAAAAAATGCTCCCCCCTCAAAAAATACCGATAAGACTGATAAGCAAAAAACAACAGAACTAAGAAAAAAAGCAGTAATAGCCTATGCAAAAGATTTCCTTGATGACATTTTTCCATTAGATGGCGGCTCCCACCATCAGGTTAATCATTATCGAATCTACTATCAGCATCTGTTGGCGACTTTTCGCGATGGCAGCTCTTGTGGACTAAAAACGCCTGCTCAATTCATTGCTTACAACGGTTCAAAAAACAACCCTACATCAGTACTGTTACGGAATAATGGCCTGCACCTTGAATTACAAATCAATCGAAACGGAAAAATTGGTAATACTGATTTAGCGGGAATTGACGATATTCAGGCAGAAGCAGCACTAACCTGCATTATGGATTTTGAAGACTCCGTTTCAGCGGTCGATACCGAAGACAAAGTTGAGGTTTATCGTCACTGGTTAAAATTGATCAAAGGAGAACTGGAGGTCAATTTTGATAAAAATGGAAGCTCAATGACTCGTCGTCTTAATAGTGACAAATTTTTTATTCATAAAGATGGCTCAGAATATCAATTACCCGGACGCGCATTATTAATGGCTCGAAATGTAGGATTATTAATGAATACCTGCGATGAAAAAGGAAAACTCATTCCTGAAGGTATCCTGGATGCTGTTGTGAGTGCGTTAATCGGTCAGTACGATATAAACAATAAGAATCTGTCTCAGAAAAACAGTAAAACTGACAGTATCTATATTGTAAAACCTAAACTTCATGGTCCAGAAGAAGTCAACTTTACCTGTGTGATGTTTAATGCGATTGAAGATATGCTGAATCTGAAACGGCATACAATCAAACTGGGAATAATGGATGAAGAACGACGAACAACGTTAAACCTTAAGGCCTGTATCAAAGTGGCGAGAGAACGAGTCGTTTTTATTAATACCGGCTTTCTTGACAGAACTGGAGATGAAATACATACCAGCATGCAGGCAGGCCCTTTTTTACCTAAAAATGAATTAAAGCATCAACCATGGCTCACAGCTTATGAACAGTGGAATGTTAATACCGGCCTGGCCTGCGGTTTTAAGGGTAAAGCACAAATAGGAAAAGGCATGTGGGCCATGCCTGATGAAATGAATAAAATGCTACAACAAAAAATTGAACACCCGCTTTCTGGTGCCTCTACCGCCTGGGTGCCATCCCCCAGCGCAGCGGTTTTACACGCCATACATTACCATAAAATCAATGTTACTGAACAACAGGTGAAACAACTGAATCAAAGTCACTTCAACAGAGAAAAAAGTTTGCAGGATATCCTGACTATTCCGTTACTGGAGAACAGGCAGGAACTCTCGGTTCTTGACGTTGAAAGAGAACTGGAGAATAACATTCAGAGTATATTGGGTTATGTTGTACGCTGGATTGAACTGGGAATTGGTTGCTCCAAAGTACCAGATATAAACCATACCGCGCTAATGGAAGACCGGGCAACCTTGAGAATTTCCAGCCAACATATTGCTAACTGGCTTCATCATGGTATCTGCAATAAACAGCAGGTATTGAAAATAATGCAACGTATGGCCAGCGTAGTTGACCTACAAAATAAACATACGAACGGTTATCACCCCATGACACCGGACACCAGTCAAAGTCTGGCTTTTAATGCCGCACAAAATTTAATTTTTAGCGGCGACCGGCAACCCAACGGCTACACAGAACCATTACTCCACCAGTATCGAATGCTAGCAAAATACCGCTAATAAATTTTTAAATTCGCCAGCTAATTTATCAGCACAAATATAGCACTTTAACAAAATAAGGAAGATTCACATGTTCAATTATAGAGAAGAGATCACAAAGTTAAACAATACCATCAACAGTCACGATAGTAGCTGGCATTCAGTCAATGCAGAATCTGTCACTCGCATGCGTTTGCAAAATCGATTCAAAACCGGTATTGATATCGCCCGCTATACTGCTGATATTATGCGTAAGGATATGGCTGCTTATGATAAAAATCCTTCTGATTATACTCAGTCTCTGGGTTGCTGGCATGGTTTTGTCGCACAACAAAAAATGATATCGATAAAAAAACATTTTGGTACCACAAAAGGACGCTATCTTTATCTTTCAGGCTGGATGGTAGCAGCAATGCGCTCTCAGTTTGGCCCACTCCCCGACCAGTCGATGCATGAAAAAACAGCTGTCCCTGATTTAATTGCAGAACAGTACCTGTTTTTAAAGCAAGCTGACGCACGTGAACTGGGACACCTGTTTAAAGCGCTAGATGTTGCTGTTGATGAGCAGGATAATATTAAAGAAAGAAAAATCAGAAAACAGATTGATAACTTTGAAACGCATATTGTTCCAATAATTGCCGATATTGATGCCGGCTTTGGTAATGAAGAAGCCACCTACTTACTGGCAAAAAAAATGATTGAAGCAGGCGCCTGCTGTATACAGATTGAAAACCAGGTTTCTGATGCCAAGCAATGTGGCCATCAGGATGGTAAAGTGACTGTCCCTCATGAAGACTTTCTGGCTAAAATCAGAGCGGTCAGATATGCTTTTCTTGAGCTGGGCGTAGATAATGGCATCATTATCGCCAGAACTGACTCACTGGGTGCAGGGTTAACTCAGAAAATTCCAGTTTCCCAACAGCCTGGAGATCTTGCAGAACAATACAATGAATTTATTGATGGAACAGAAATATCCAGGTTAGATGAAATTAAACCGGGAGATATGCTCATTCAACAAAAAAATCGCCTGATAAAACCAGAGCGACTGGCCAATGGACTGGTAAAATTTAAAGCTGAAACTGGCGAAGAGCGTGTTGTTCTAGATTGCATTACCTCCCTTCAACAGGGTGCCGACCTCCTATGGATAGAAACCGCTAAACCTCATATTGGGCAGATAGCGTCGATGGTAAATAAAATACGAGAAGAAGTACCCGATGCAAAGCTGGTATATAACAATAGCCCGTCATTCAACTGGACATTAAATTTCAGGCAGCAAGTTTATGACCAATGGTTATCTGAAGGAAAAGACGTTAAATCCTATCATCGAAATAATCTGATGAGTGCGCAATATGACCAGTCAGATCTTGCTCAGGAAGCCGATAACAAAATACAGAGTTTTCAACAGGAAGCCTCAAAAGTCGCAGGTATTTTCCATCATTTGATCACGCTTCCTACTTATCATACAGCCTCTCTATCCACCGATAATCTGGCCAGAGACTATTATGGTCAACAGGGAATGCTGGCTTATGTTAAAAACGTTCAACGTGAGGAAATACGTAATGGTCTGGCCTGTGTTAAACATCAGGATATGTCTGGTTCAAATATTGGAGATGAACATAAAGAGTATTTTTCTGGTAAACAGGCGTTGAAAGCTTCCGGAAAAGCGAACACCATGAATCAGTTTTCCTGAAAGTACAGTTCAGTAAGCATTTAATTATATTTAAGAAATAACTCTGCTGATATCAATGATTGATATTAGCAGAGTTAACCTTATCTGATCCCCATATCTTCAGATCCCCAAATCTTCTGACTCCCACTATTCTCTGGCTGATTCTAAGGTTCTGCCAATCAGCCGTTTAAATTATTCTTAAGAATTAACAGGTCCATTTAAATCGGACGGTGTAAATATCGATACAGGTGACCCCACCGGGGTTTCAGGTACCGTATGACTGGCCAGGCTTGAAATGTAATCTATTGAAGCTGTTAGTTTCTCTTTTGCCTGCTGAAGGTCTGCCTGGATACGCTGTAAATCCAGCTTATTTTCAGCATCAAGGTCAGGCTCTTCTAATTTTATGGCTTCGCTATCGTCAGTCAGTTCCGTTTCACTTCGCACTTTCTCCTGAAATATATCGAGTTCATCATTAATTTTTTCAAGATCTTTTATATAAGCCTTTTGCTCATTAACTCCTTTGAGCACCATTCGGTTTGTGTCTGCCGCATTCTCGATACACTGCATCAATTCAAAAGGGTCAGGCTTATCAATACACTTTTCTGCCTCTGTTTTAATTTCATTACCTAATAATAAGATATTCTTTTCATCAGGTGTCATTTTAAAGCTTGATGCCATATTCTTAATAAATTTAGTTGTTTTTTCTCTCGTATCTTTCTCTAACACTCTGTTTAAGTCTTTTAGTGTCGCTCCTCTTTCTGAAAGTACGAAATTAAGAACTCGCATTCTTGAAGCGAGCTGTTCTGCTTCATTAGGTGAAATGAGGTCAGCTTCACCCATAAGTTTCAATTGCATAAAAATGCAGGCTGTCGCCAGGATGCAGGTAATAATGCAGATACTGCTCGCAAGGTTATGTTCTGAAGAGAATGCCTGAACACTTTCAATTTTACTGAACTTGTGCTGAGCACACAAATTCATCGACTCTTCAATCACAGTGAAAAATTCAGGCGTTACATTATTTGATTGCAGGCGCTCCATATCAACTCGCCATAAACAGTTCTTATGTTCATTTTCAAATTTTGAAGACAGATTGCTTAGTGTATCTGTTCGAAATTTGTAAGCAATCAGACAAACTGAGGTGAGCGCGGCAGCAATTTGTCCAAAATAAGTACTTCGGGTATTTTTTTTTGATGCTTTATTCCAATCATCAACACAGGTTTCTAAAACCGCTTCATCAATATGTTCAGGGTTATTTTCAATTGAAATCAATTTAGGATTAACAGTTAATTCGTCAACCATATCATATAACGGCTCATCAAAAGGAATATTAA
>JADGFG010000200.1 GCA_016743995.1 Kangiellaceae bacterium
ATCTATGTTTGTTCTGATATGAAAGGCGTAGTCGTTAAAGATGGTGTGCCTGTTGAGGGGGTTTTAGTGACGAGAATCGCTAACCATTATAATGACAAAATCTATAAAAATACTACGATGTCAGATAAAGATGGAAAGTTTGAATTTAAAGCTATTGCAATCTGGTCATTAAGGCCAATGATGTTCGAGACAGTGATTGTTCAAATTATAAAGCTACAATATCAGGAGGAAGAATTTTTAGGGCTTAAATTGCTTAAGGAAAATAATCACCGAGGGGGAGAAATTATTTATGATCCGATAAATAGTAGTGATGAATGTATAGAAGTCGTCTTTGATTTGTCGAAATCGGATAAGGAAGAAAAACGAGTAAGCATTGGTCCTCAAAAAGCAAAAACGTACTCGGGATTAGGCAAGCTTCAATATTAAATTTAAAAACGGAAAAGGAATGGCATTAAACATGCCTGAATGGCTGAATAGTTGATTACTGGAAACGAATATGGACTGGATATACCTGATTTTAAAAATTATTGGCTCTATTTTTTTTCCGGTTTTATTCTGGGAGGCATCATACGTGCGTCACCTGCACATAGAAACCCGGAGATAAGCCCGGGAATTGAATATTTCGAGGGTGCTATCGGCTTTGTTGGTGGAATGCTCTGGTTATACTGGTTGTGGTTTTGACAATAGATCCGAATGTCATTGGCCCTCACCGACCAGTGACAGCAGTATTCCCGTAGCGACTCTTGCGGCCATTGGTATAGCTGATACGCCAGCTGCTCCAATGAGTGGATTTATATTTGATCGAGAAAAGCGATGCATCAGGTATGTCATTAAAATACCTGATACAGTACCAATTGAAAAAGCAATTCTGTATTGACTTTATGAAGTCTTGACCATATGTGGGCGCAGGTGTATATTGACTTTCATAAAAAGGCAAAGGAAGATAAAAAAATGCTCGGTTTCAGGAACAACCCACTTCATTCAGATTGGCAATCTTTAAGTTATCTCACACAATATCAAGTTGTTAATTCCTTTTAATTATTTTTAAATATAACAAATTGATAAAGATGGTGCGTTCCTGATTTATTTAATTGATTAACTTAATGATGACAAAGGAAATGGAGGATTAATATTAAAAGTGGCACTAAGGACTTGGGGATTAGATGAGTATTTGGCGGTTAGGTGAGTTAGATGAGCAAAGCAGCATATTTTGAGTGATGCTGGTCTATTGACTGATATTAAGTGGTGACAGGAATATGGGTAATCATTACTCATATTTTAAAGTTTAGAGTAAGTGAATTGTTCTGGAGTTAAAAAAATGGGATTTTTCAGTACGTTCAGAATCTATGTTTGTTCTGATATGAAAGGCGTAGTCGTTAAAGATGGTGTGCCTGTTGAGGGGGTTTTAGTGACGAGAATCGCAGACCATTGTAATGACAAAATCTATAAAAATACTGCGGTGTCAGATAAAGATGGAAAGTTTGAATTTAAAGCCATTGCAATCTGGTCGTTAAGGCCTATCATATTCGGTACCGTGATTGTTCAAATGATAACGTTACAATATCAGGAGCAAGAATTATTAGGGCTTAAAATGTTTAAAAATAATAACCACCGAGGAGGAGAAATTATTTTTGACCCGGTAAATAGTAGTGATGAGTGTATAGAAGTCATCTTTGATTTGTCGAAATCGGATAAGGAAGAAAAACGAGTAAGTATTGGTCCTCAAAAAGCAAAAACATACTGGGGATTAGGCAAGCTTCAACATTGAATTTACAAAAAGGAAAAGGAAAAGAAATATGATAAAGCAAAAACTAAGTCCGGAGCAAGCAGCTACAGCAGCAGAGACTGTTTATTCTTTAGAAAGTGGTCATTCAAGTATAAAAGAAAGTTTTAGGGATGTGAAATTAGCAAATCATTTTCGTTTAGATAATAAAGCTGTCAATTTAAATGCTTCTACCGGCGCATTCAATTTTAAAACTGAAACGGGTTTTGGCCTGATGGCAATGGGGAAAGGCAAAAAATTTGAAGGGCATGCTTTGTTGGCTTGCAGAGGGACTTCTTCATTGAAGGACTGGTTGACTGATTTTAATATCAGTATGCATAGAAGTACTTCTGGGCAGAATGTACATGCCGGGTTTAACCGAACATTTCAGGGTTTTCGGCGAGAGGTTAAACAGTTTATTCAAATTAACAGACCTTCTGTTGTACATTGTGTTGGTCATAGTCTCGGCGGTGCGCTGGCTAATCTATGTGCAGATGAAATTGTTCGTAATCAAAGCTCTCCGCAAGTTGCATTATATACCTTTGGTGCTCCGCGTGTTGGTGATAGTCGTTTCGCTAACCGGTTAACGCTGAATCAAAAAATAGGCACTGAAAATATTCATCGTGTTTATCATTCTAGTGATCCGGTATCAATGATTCCATTATGGCCTTTTATGCACGCCCCACTGAATACCGGTGAGTGTTATGTTGAAAAGACGATGGGGATTAATCCCTTTCAGCATATGATGGGAAATTACCTGAAAAGTGTCGGCCATCTGAATAAACAAAAAGACTGGGGGCGGTTAAGACGAAATCACCCAGGCTGGGATAGTCATTGCATAGAATGGGCAACATCGACGAAGGCTTCTATGTTTGGTGGCCTTAACCTTTATAACCTGACAATGCTTTCAAAAGCCATTCAAGTCGTCGTTAATAAAGTCGTGACTGCTGGCGTCACTGTAGGGGCGGGTTTTGTTCTTAAAGGGGGAGTAACCATTCTTGATCAATTATCTTTTTGTTTGCATCAGTCTTCCATGCAATCTGCGGAGTCAAAAGGTTTTGTCAAAGGAATCATGAGGCGAATCCTGGAAATGTGTCATGTTAGTTATCCCAGAGATGCCAGTATTACGAAAACTTTTATTCGTTTTGTATTACGTACTCTGATGCTTGCTATTGCTGCTCCGGTAAGAATGGCGTTAAACATGTCTGAGTAGCTGAGTAGCTGAGTAGCTGAATAGTTGATTGCTGGAAACGAATATGGACTGGATATATCTGATTTTAAAAATTATTGGCTCAATTTTTTTTGCTGGTTTTATTCTGGGCGGCATCATACGTGCATCACCTGCACATCGAAACCCGGAAATAAGCCCGGCAATTGAATACTTCGTGGGTGCTATTGGCTTTATTGGTGGAATACTTGGATTATACTGGCTCTGGTTTTGAAGACAGAGCCTTATGTCGTTAACTCTCGCCAACCAGCGCCAGCAATATTCCCGCTGCAACCGCTGAACCGAGCACACCTGCAACATTTGGCCCCATGGCATGCATGAGCAAAAAGTTATGGGGGTTGGCTTTTAAACCGACTTTATTGGCGACTCTTGCGGCCATTGGGACTGCTGACACACCAGCTGCCCCAATGAGTGGATTGATGCTGGTTTGAGAAAAACGATTCATCAGGCGCGCCATTAAAATACCTGACGCAGTACCAATTGAAAAAGCAACAGCGCCGAGTGCTAATATACCCAGTGTTTTAATATTTAAAAAGGCGTGTGCACTGAGTTTTGAACCAACGCCTAATCCCAGAAATATCGTTGTAATATTGATCAGTTCATTTTGTGCTGTGCTACTTAAGCGGTCAACCACGCCCGATTCTCTCATCAGGTTACCCAGACAGAACATGCCGACAAGTGGAGTGGCTGCAGGTAAAAATAAAATGGTTAACAGTAAAACGCCCGTTGGAAAAATAATTTTTTCTATCTTTGTAACAGAGCGCAGTTGTGCCATTTCAATTTGTCGCTCTTTGTCGGTTGTTAGCAGCCTCATTATGGGAGGCTGAATTATTGGCACTAATGCCATATAGGAATAGGCGGCGACAGCAATGGCGCCAAGCAGTTCTGGTGCCAGTTTTGATGCCAGATAGATTGCAGTAGGTCCGTCTGCGCCACCGATAATTGCGATAGCCGATGCATCTTTCAGAGTGAACTCAATTCCAGGAACAAGGTTTAATGCGATAGCGCCAAATAATGTAGCGAATATCCCAAATTGTGCAGCGGCGCCAAGAAACAGCGTTTTTGGGTTAGCGATTAAAGCCCCAAAATCAGTCATGGCACCCACGCCCATAAAGATGACGAGCGGGAATATGCCGGTACTGATCCCTGCACCATAAATGTAATGCAGCAGTCCGCCTGTTTCAGAAAAGCCGGCTATCGGAATATTCGTCAGTATGGCACCAAACCCCATGGGTAATAATAAAAGCGGCTCAAACTTTTTACCAATTGCCAGGTAAAGCAGGCCGCAGCCAACCAGCATCATAATAAACTGACCTGGTTCAAGGTTGGCAATGCCAGTTGATTGCCACAGTTGATTCAATGAAAGCATTGGTTGTTTATCCCAGACTGAGTAATGGTTGGCCAAAGCTGACGGAGTCACCTTCTTTGATGTGCAGTCTTTGTATTTTTCCTGCATTTTTTGCTCGAATTTCCGTTTCCATTTTCATCGCTTCCATGATGATGACCTCTTCGCCTGCTTCAACCTGATCGCCTTCATTAACCAGTACTTTGAAAATATTACCTGCTAATGGTGCATTTAACGCTTCAAAAGTGCTTTCTGCAGAGACCCTTGATACATCCATAACCGGCGGCTTTTTTACTTTTTCTGCTTCACTATCGGTAATCTGACTAATTTCTCCGCCTGGAGCGACGATGACTTCAAAAATATTGCCATCAACACTGACGCTATAAGTTTCTGGCTGTCGTTGACTATCGACTTGAGAAACTTCTGTTTGAGAAGATTTTGGTTGAGAAGAGCCAGGTTGAGAAGAGCTCGTTTGAGAATTGGTTTTAGCCGTATTACCCGAATTGTCGAGTGTGGGTACTGGTTCAAAAGCGGCGGGGTTATTTCTGTTTTCAAGATATTTCAGGCCAATTTGTGGAAATAGTGCGTAAATAAGCACATCATCGATGAGTTCAGGGCTTAATGTTATATTTTTTTCTCTGGCCAGTTCTTTTAACGTTTGTGTTAACTGGTTAACTTCTGGTTCGATCAAATCTGCCGGGCGGCAGGTCACTGGTTTATCACCTTTTAATACTTTTGTCTGCAGTTCTGGGTTAACTTTATCAGGAGTAGCGCCATATTCGCCTTTTAAGACACCGGCAGTCTCTTTGGTAATTGACTGATAACGTTTTCCTGTAAGAACATTGAGCACTGCCTGGGTGCCGACAATCTGTGAGGTGGGTGTGACCAGCGGAATATAGCCGAGGTCTTTACGCACTTTTGGAATTTCTGTCAGTACTTCATCTAATCGATCAGAAGCTTCCTGTTCTTTGAGCTGGAGTTCCATGTTTGTTAACATACCACCTGGCACCTGGGCGACTAAAATTCGTGCGTCAACTCCTTTTAAACTGCCTTCGAAAGCACTATATTTTTTTCTTACCTCGCGAAAATAAGCCGCAACTTTAGCTAGTTTTTTCATGTCCAGCCCGGTATCACGTTCGG
Organism: Kangiellaceae bacterium; assembly: GCA_016743995.1. Classification (GTDB taxonomy): domain Bacteria; phylum Pseudomonadota; class Gammaproteobacteria; order Enterobacterales; family Kangiellaceae; genus Aliikangiella. Next base: position 5,476 of record JADGFG010000200.1, read on the forward strand.
TATCTTCGACAATCGAAACGATGGTTTCTGTTGGGGATTGTCCATAAGTCATGCTCATGGAAGAGATAGCAGTATCAATCACATCAATATCTGCATCGATGGCTTTCATATGGGTAGCAACGCTTAAACCGGTAGTGGCGTGGCAGTGTAGCGCTATGGGAATTGAAACTGTTTTTTTCATCTGCTTGATGAGATTTTCTGCATAGTAGGGCTTTAATAATCCCGCCATATCCTTAATACATAGTGAGTGAGCGCCCATATCTTCCAGTTGTCTGGCCATAGTTAACCAGCTGTCGAGAGTGTGTACCGGACTGACGGTATAACTCAGTGTTCCCTGAGCATGGGCACCGACTTTTACTGCGGCGTTAATGGCTGTTTTTAAATTTCTTACATCATTCATGGCGTCAAAAATGCGAAACACATCGACACCATTAATATGGGCTCTTTCAACAAACTTTTCTACCAGATCATCGGCATAGTGGCGGTAACCGAGAATATTCTGACCGCGAAACAGCATTTGTTGTTTTGTTTTTGGCATGGCTTTTTTCAGCTCACGAATACGTACCCAGGGGTCTTCTCCCAGATATCGAATGCAGGAGTCAAAAGTTGCGCCTCCCCAGGATTCAATTGACCAGAAACCGATTTCATCCATTATGGGCGCAATGGGTAGCATATCTTCAAGGCGTAAGCGGGTAGCCAGTAGTGACTGGTGAGCATCTCTCAGCACAACTTCGGTAATGCCTAAAGCTTTATTCATCTCTTATTCCTCTTCTTTGCTTGTTTGTTTTTTTCTGGACGCATCTTGAAGGCGGTATTGTTTTATGGCTGAAGTAATAGCGGCAACAATATGGGGGGAAAGCGAGTTCTTCTGTTGGTTATTTTCATGACCCGGCAGGCCTGACTGACTTGTAGCTGTTTCCGACAGGCCAGAAGCTGTATCGTCTGAGCGTAGCGAAATGCCGGAATGTGCTGGTTGTAAGTTTGTCGTATCGGGAAATCGAATGGCTAGTTTTGATAGAATGACTTTAATAAAAATCACTAACAAACCAAGAAAGCAAAAGACAAATATCATGCCTGTTAACATTAAATGAGCAACATCTATAAATGCTTGTGATAAGTCTTCCATCAGTGTCTCTCAGTTGAATATAAAATTGAAAAATGGTTTTTTCAGAAATCAACTATCAGGGACTACTTACCACCTGTAGATATTATCGCTTCAATGAATAATCACAATAAATGATTAGTCATTTGAGTGAACGATTATTCAATTTAATGAATATACCACTGGAAACAAAAACGTTACCAGCACTTTCTTATTATATACCCAAACTCCTTGCTGTTTTCTGCATCTTCAAGGTATCTGGGGATAGCAGCATATTCTTATTGTGTTTGTGAATAATAAACACGGTAATGAACAGCGTTTAAATCGCTGAGAACTATGATTTTCATGAGCGTTACAGTGTTTTACGGTATTTTACATATCTCGGCGGGATTTTTACTTTGATGTTGTGCGAAGATCTTCACATAACATATTTGCTTCATAGGGAACTGTATAGCCAGAATAAATTGCAGAGATACCTGATGGTTAAAGATATTACTTTAAATCACCTTAATTTAAAAAATAAGACGGTTTATTCTACCGATCAAAATTCTCAAATTAAAAATAATCCTGATAAGAAAATAGATTCATCTGTTGATCTATTCACTCAATTAGTTAACTTACCTGGCAGACTTAAGTTTATCCATAAAGTTAGACGCTTGAAAAAAGAGGCAAGCAAAGGAAATGGTCTTGCAAGGTTAAAGTTAGGGGTCATGTATCATTATGGCCAGGGCGTGAAGCAGAATATTAATCGAGCAATTTTCTGGTATCAGGGCGCATCCGTACAGGGGGTGGTGACGGCATCCTATTATCTTGGATTGCTTTATAATGAACAATGTGAGTTAGCTACCGGGGAGCCTCAAGATAGCTCAAGGGAAGACAATTCGAGAATTGTTTACTGGTTTAAAAAGTCGGCAGATAGAGGCTATGCACCAGCACAGCATAAAATGGGGATCTTATGCGAGCAGGGTAAGTATGTGCCAAGGAATGAAATTGAAGCGGTTAACTGGTATAAAAAAAGTGCCGCTCAGGATTATGCTTCGGCGCAATGT
>JADGFG010000201.1 GCA_016743995.1 Kangiellaceae bacterium
TAACACACCCTGTCAACTGCTTTATTTATTAAGGTAACAACTTTTTTTGTTACCTCAAAACTTCGATAAAGCCCTGACCTCTTTCTTTTAAAAACCGGACTTAAATCCTTGTTTTCTCCAGAAGAGGACGCGCATTATAGGGCTTTCTGATACTTTGACAAGCTTTATTTGAAAAGAATTTAAAATAAAACTTATTGGTCAATTACTCACCTCAACAAGCAGTTATTTCCGTACTTATTCTGACCACTCCACCAGATGAAACACTTTCTTTCCCTTTTTCAAAATATGGTACTTACCATAGTACCCTGTAGAAGGATTCAGACTAGCATTAATATCCGTTTGCTTAACACCATTAATACTGATGGCATTACTCTGTATGTGTTTACGCGCCTGTCCAATGGTTACTTCTCCTTTAGGTGTCAATGCGAGTCCAGTCTCTACCAGAATATCCAATAACGCTTTGTCAGCAGATGCAAGTCTGGTGACAGACAGACCATCCATTGCTAATTGTGCAAGATCCTGCTCTGACAGTTCATCGTACTTACCAGAAAACAGCGCTCTGGTTATTCTTTCAGCAGCAATAAGCCCTTCCTCACCATGTACAAGGCGGGTGACTTCTTGTGCCAGAATACCCTGAGCCGATCGTCGACCTTGTGCTTGAGCGTCATCCGCTTCTATCTTGTTAATAGTGCTTTCATCAAGAAAAGTAAAATAGCGTAAAAACTGATAAACATCGGCATCAGCGGTATTTACCCAGAATTGATAAAAAGCATATTGACTGGTTTTTTCAGGATCAAGCCAGATAGTGCCAGATTCAGTTTTACCAAACTTGGTACCATCAGCCTTAGTCACCAGCGGTAAAGTAAGACCAAATACCTGTTGTCGGTTCATTCGGCGGGTTAAGTCAATTCCACCCGTTATATTTCCCCACTGGTCACTTCCTCCAATCTGGATACTACAATCAAAACGTTTATTTAATTCGGCAAAATCATACGACTGAAGTATCATATAACTAAATTCAGTGAACGAAATTCCTGAGCCGTCTCGCTCTATCCTTTGTTTCACCGACTCTTTCTGGATCATCGCGTTAACAGAAAAATGCTTACCAACATCCCTTAAAAAAGAAAGAACATCAACTCCTTCTGTCCAGTCCAGATTATTGGCCACAACGGCTGAGTTATCCCCACAGTCAAAGTCAATAAATTGAGCCACTTGCTTTTTAAGACATTCGACCCAGCCTTCAACAACATTTTGCGTGTTTAATTTTCTTTCGTCTGCTTTGAAAGAAGGGTCACCAATCAACCCGGTAGCCCCACCAACCAGTGCAATAGGCTTATGTCCTGCTTGTTGAAAACGTTTCAGAGCCAGTAGAGGTACCAGACTGCCTATATGCAGACTATCTGCTGTCGGATCAAAACCACAATAGACAACTTTCATTCCCTCAGAGAGATGTTCTTTAAATTCATCTTCCGCAGTCATCTGTTGTACCAGACCTCGCCAGCCCAAATCTTGTATCAAATTCTGCTCTGCCATTACCATTGATCATTACCAATTAAATATTTTTATATGCCTGGGAGTATAAAGCCCCACTGCTAATTTTTAAACTAAACTAAAATTAAATTAAAAATAAAAGGAATTTTATCTTTAATTTAAAGTCGGATATCATTGACCCAAAAATCACAAAAAGTTATCTTAAGCGCGCATTTTATACGGAACTCAATCAAAGTTGTATGATAAAACACGATTATAAGCCGCAAAAACATAAAGAATTCATGCGCAAGCCCCTTTTTAACAGGCTACCCGGATGGATTACTCACCCCTATCTTATTATTGGAATGGCACTGTCCAGTTTAACCCTGGCTATCATTTTATCGTCCCCAGATCCCAAACCAGAACCCGCAGATATTGTTGATACTATTAATAAAGAAGCGGCTGAAAATGCGTTAACTTACGGTACCCCTATCAGTATTCCATTGGAGCTCAAGTCGGACATACCTCCCTCTTCTCAACCTGTGTTAGCCAATACTTCAACTAAAACCTGGCAAACGGAAGCGGTTAAAAAAGGGGATAATTTATCTAAAATATTCAAGCGTATTGGACTATCTCCTCAACAAGTTCATGCAGTTATCACTCTTGACGATAACACTGCACTACTAAAACATCTGAAACCAGGAGAGATTATCTCTTACCAGACAGATAAAGATAATAATCTGATTAAGTTAAAATATACTATCGATATTCAGCGTACATTATTAATCAGTTCTAACAATAACGAGCTATCCAGTCAAATTGAAAATAAAGTTATTGAGTACAGAACTGCCTACGCTCAGGGCACTATTGAAGATTCTTTATTCGCCGCAGGGAAAAATGCAAAGTTAACCGACACCCAGGTGATGCAACTTGCTAATATTTTTGACTGGGATATCGATTTTATTCTGGATATCAGAAAAGGTGATAGTTTTTCAATGCTTTACCTGGAAAAGTTTCTGGAAGGTGAAAAAATAGGCAATGGCGAAATACTCGCGGCAGAATTTATTAATCAGGGAAAATCATTTAAAGCGGTCCAATATACCGATATTAATAACAAAACCAGCTACTACACGCCTGATGGGTTAAGCATGAGGAAAGCCTTTTTAAGAGCTCCGTTAAAATTCTCCTATATTAGCTCCAATTTTAAGCCAAAAAGATTCCATCCGATTTTAAAACGCTGGAAAGCCCACAGAGGTATTGATTATCGAGCTAGAACAGGTACCCCGATAAGAGCGGCAGGTGCTGGAAAGGTAATCGCTTCAAGCTATACCCGATACAATGGTAAATACGTATTTCTTCAGCACGGACAAGGAATTGTAACCAAATACCTGCACATGTCTCGCCGTGCAGTGGGCCGAAATAAGCGTGTCACACAAGGTCAGGTAATTGGCTATGTCGGTTCTACAGGATTGGCTGAAGCACCGCATTTGCATTATGAATTTGTTGTCAATGGCGTACATAGAAACCCCAGAACTGTGAAATTACCACAGGCGAAACCCGTTGCAAAAACGGAAAAAGACAGATTTACAACCAAAACAGCGCCTTTATTAAGCCAGCTTGCTTCCAGAAATGCAGTTAAAAGCAAACAATATACCGCTCCATGAACAGTATCATAAACAATACAAAACACAGCGAGCAGGAAGCCTCAAAACTCTATCTGGGGTTAATGTCTGGTACCAGTATTGATGGCGTTGATGTTGCTCTGGTAGATTTTTATCAAAACCAACATCGTCTTATCGACTCTTATCTGCACCCTATCGATCTGAATACAAAAACAAAACTTCGCTCATTATGTAGTTTGAAAGCACAGGAAAACCATATCGATGCCGTTCAACATAGAATTGAGTTACTTGGAGAGCTGGATTATAGAATGGGTTGCATATTTGCCGATTCAGTTAACCAACTTTTAACCCGGAAAAAGCTAGATAAAAATGCCATTATTGCCATTGGTAGCCACGGGCAAACAATAAGACACCAACCAGCACGAAAAAATGCCTTTACACTGCAAATAGGCGATCCAAACATTATTGCTTACCAAACCGGAATTAAAACAGTTTCTGATTTCAGACGAATGGATATGGCTGCAGGTGGTCAGGGCGCTCCCCTTGCGCCTGGCTTTCACAATGCTTCAATGCGTGACGAAAGTGAAAACAGAATTATCCTTAATCTTGGCGGCATAGCTAATATTACCCTGCTTCCCAGGGCTTCCAACAAACCGATATCAGGTTTCGATACGGGAACCGCCAATACTCTGCTTGACGTCTGGTATCTGCACAATCACCCTGATTCAAGACAAGATTATGATCACAATGCAGAATTTGCTCGTCAGGGTAAAATTCACCTGCCTTTGCTTGAGCAGCTATTGAGAGACCCCTACTTTGAACTTGCTCCTCCCAAAAGCACAGGTAGAGAGTATTTTTCTATCGAATGGCTCTGGCAACAAATTGAGCATGTCCAGCAACAAACTTCTGCACAAACACTAAAGGCCGAAGATGTACAACGAACTTTATTAGAGTTTACGGCAATGACTATCAGTCAGGCCATTTTTAAACTGCAACTGAAAAATTTTCAAGTTTATACCTGTGGTGGGGGCCGACATAACTATTTTTTAATTAACCGAATAGAACAGTTACTAAAACAACCTGTTTATAACACAGATAAGCTAGGAATCGATGGCGACTATCTGGAAGCAATGACCTTTGCATGGCTTGCCAGCCGCAGAATTGATGAGAAACCCGGCAATTTACCTTCAGTTACCGGGGCTAGAGAAGCTAAAATACTTGGCGCCATCTACCTCCCGTAAAAAGGCTTCCCCCAAACATACCCAACCAGACAGTTAAAAAAGAAAATGCCTGCCTCTTCTACTCCTGTTCAAGCGCTTCGAAACTTATACCTAAACTCCCTGAAAATGCAGGTTTCAGCAAGACAATAAGCCATTAGATTCCAGGCGTAGAAGCGCCGGACTAGTTAACCTGAGATCGGTTTAAGGCATAGTCATCATATTATGCTCAACATCCGATATATTAAGGGTTGGCTTGCTTTCTTTAAGGCAGTAAGCCACCAGGCCACCTATCAAATTAAGCATAAATCCATGCATACTTCGGTGACGAGAGTGTTCAATTTGAGAAATGTTCTTTAACTGGTCATTGATTGTTTCAATAATAAATCGTCGTGAGAGCATTGCTCTGTCCCATAATGATAATACTTTTGCTTTCATATTTTTACGAACATTGGTGATTAATGACACCCCTCTGTCGAACAACTCTTGCTCTAAAGCTTTACTGATATAACCTTTATCAGCATATAGTTTATCGGTTAATCCCTTGGCTAACTCAGGGTCAGGTTAATTGTCGTCTAATATTCGTATCATGAACATTGCCTTGAGTAAGTTTTGCTGCCACAATTTCACCTCGGTAGTTAACTATTAAATGGAGTTTAAAACCAAAAAACCAGCCCATCGTACCTTTTCCTCTTTTAGGTATCCCATCAAAGGTTTTATGTCTTGGTATTCGTAAATTATGACAAACAGAAATACTCGTTGAGTCAACAAACTCAAGCCCTGTAGGCTTTCCTTTCAGTGTTGAAAAATAGCTACATAGCGGCACTAGAGTATGCTGCATGACCTCCAGAAATCGTGTGTAACTGAGCAATCTTGGAAATTCTTTTTTAAGAAAGCGTCCAACGTAACCCTTATAAAAGTTCTTGAAATCTCGATGATGTGAGCAATGAAAGCAAATAATAATGGTCATTACTTCACTGGTTGTCATTCTACCTCTTCGATGACGCTTTCTAGTACCGTCTGCTATTAGTTGTTTTTCCCACTCGGGAATAAATACTTTACAAAAATCATCGACATCACAAAAAATATCAATTAACTTATCCATGCCTGTTCCTATGCCTTCATTTCGTTTTTGGTCGAAGGATCTGATCGCGGAACAGGCACTTAGTTCCATTTTTTGGTAATTTTTATCCCGAGCTCAGGTTAGTTATTCTATTTCAAGCTTCAAACCTTAACACAGCTGAACGAATTGACCTGTAAGAGCGCTATTAGCATAACGAGTTTAAAGCGTATACTCTTTCAAATCACCAGTTAACGGACAAATAAATTTTAAATAACAGGAAGTTAACTGAAGATCGGGTGTTTTATTATTAGTTTCATCGGTAACACTCTGTTTTGTTCCATGTAATCTGTCACCTATAATGGGAAAGCCCACGCTTGAAAGATGAATTCTGATTTGGTGTTTTCTGCCTGTTTCCAACTGTAATAATAATGTACTCTGATCATTAACTTCATTGTAATGGCTGGTCAGAATTCTGGTCACTGCGTTTTTTGTATCAATTTTCGAGTCAATATAACTTAAGTCTGAAGAATCTGGAAATTTTCCTGAAACAATTGCCGTATAACGCTTTTCAAGCTGCCGGGACTCAAATAGCCCGGTTAACAGGCGAGTAACTTTTTTACTATGTGAAAGCAATATCAAACCATTGGTCGCCCTGTCTAACCGGTGGACAAGCCAGGTTTGTCGTTGAGGCAAACCTTTTTGCTCTACCCATCGGCAAATGGAAGTGTGATCTCCCCATCGCGTCCCTTGTGAAAACATACCACACGGCTTGTTCCAGATACTATATTCGATTTCATCCGCAACCAACTTCGCTTCAAGGAGTTCAGTATTCAAGAGTAATTCATTGTAGTACAGGTGAATCTCATCACCAGACAACAGGAGTCTTTTAACCCTTCTTAAACGATCTGTACTTTTTCCTCGAGTTATCCATACTGCACCACATTGCATAGCATGCTTCAGTTTTCCACGAGAAATAGTGGGGCAATGCTCGGCCAGAAAATCGATAACCGTTATTCCCGACAAAGCTACTTTAAAATGACTTTCCTGCTTAAGTGCATCAACAGACATTAAATAGAAAATGAAGAACCGCAACCACAGGTCGTAGTTGCATTAGGATTATCTACGACAAACCGAGAACCTTCCAGATCTTCACGATAATCCACTTTTGAACCAACAAGATACTGAAAACTCAAGGCATCAACAACCAGGCTGACACCTTCTTTGTCTATTACATAATCATCTTCAGCCTGTTCTTCATCAAAAGAAAAGCCATACTGAAACCCTGAACATCCACCGCCGGTGACATAAACCCTTAATTTTAAAGAGGGATTCTCCTCATCGGTAATCAGCGCCCGTGCTTTATCACTGGCCGCCTGAGTGAAAATGATAGGGCTAACTTTAGCAACTCCTGAGTCAGACATTGTTACTCTCTATAATCCGGATTATCTATGATAGTGGTTGTATTACCAACCCTGACAGACAAAAAATTTGAAATGAAAACTAGCGAACATTATCCTCTGAAATTAAGGTTAACGCAAAAAATAAATTAAGACCAATAACAAGTTGCAGATATACATCTTATAAGTTTTTAGCGAACATATACCCATGCCAGCTTAAAAGACATGGGTATATAACCAGATTTATAAGCTGGGTTCTTTTTTTATTGCTGGCTCTTTTGCTGAAGAATCCGTGTCTTGTACTGTTTGCTCTTTTGTTTTGGCATCACTCGATTTCTTCTGGTGATTTAAAAGCTTTGGTTTTTCTTCTCTATGCAGCATCTGACCATTAACTTCGGCCCCCATAGCCATCTCTATTAATTTATAATAAACATTACCTTCAATACGAGACTCCGACATAAGCTCTACATGCTCCAGAGCGTGTACATCACCTTTGACTCGCCCAAATATGATGATATGAGGAACATTAATTTCACCTTCAATGTGACCATTTTTACCAATCGTCAACAGCGAAGTTTCAAACTCTTCAGAAGCGACATCGCCTTTTATGTATCCATCAACATAAAGCACCCCGGTAAAATTCACATTGCCATTAATTTTCGCTTCTTTACTAATTAAAGTATCAGCAGCTCCTGCCTTCGCTCGAGGAGACTGATTCTTTTTACGACCAAACATTTAAACTCTCCTAAATAGCCCAGTTAACTTGCTTACGTACCGTTTGATTTTTTCTTAATCCACGGGTTTTCGCTTCAACAATCACATAATCAGCAACAAATC
>JADGFG010000202.1 GCA_016743995.1 Kangiellaceae bacterium
AGCCGGAATTATAATGGGGAGTGTTTTGATATGAATCAACCAGAACAGTAGGCCTTTCGAGCCACACTCAACATAATCCCTGACTCTACATAATGGCGCAAAGAGTGGATGCTGATTTTTTTTTAATGCCGCATTTTGCAAGGGCAACTTTCATTGCTTGCTGAGTACCGCCTTTATTCATATGGTTTTTAAAGATCCTTTAGCATTCGGGAAGAGCAGCTTTGGGTGGCGATGTTTGCTCCAAAGGACTCTTAACGCCTGTAGTGTCAAGTCAGGCAAGGGGACAAACCGGTCTTTTTTGCCTTTCCCATACCGGACATGAACCCGTTTAAGATCGGCATCGATTTCCCTGACCTGAAGTGACAGCGCTTCTGACAAGCGCATCCCCATGGAATAGGTGGTCAAAAAGAAAACTTGATAGCGTAATTTTCGGGTAGTACCAATGAGCTGTTCGATTTCGTTCGGTGAGAGGACATCGGGTATGGTTTTGATCTGTGGCGGCTTGACCATATTTATCCACTTCCAGTCGATCTTGAGTGTATGCCTCCAGAAAAATTGCAGGCCGTTCCGTTCCACCTTTACAGTGCTCCAGGAATGAGTATCAAGAAACTGACTAAAGTAATCTTCAAGTTGATCCGGAGTCAATTTATCAGGGCAGCAATCAAAATACAGACTGATCCTTCGAACGGCCCTGGCATAATTATCAATGGTACCCTTGCTTTTCTTTTTTTTTAGTGGCTTTTTAAATGGAGAATCTGAGGATGATGGTTTGCTTGAATTCTGCGAATTTAGATTGACCCTATTTTCAAGCTTTGCGACTCGCTTTTTTAGATCCTCGGTCTCGTTTAAGAGTTTGGAGACTATCTCCTCAAACTGTACAATATAGAGGCGCACAGGCTCTGGTGTCGCCTGAAATTCATCATCTGAAAATGGTCGTTTTATTTCCATGATGAAAGCATATCATAGTAAGAAAAGAAAATCTAGATTTATTTTCAATTATTTCAATAGGTTATAAAGTTGTATTCTGAACTATCATTTCAGGTACTTATGGACCACCGGGGCACCCTGTGAAGGAGTACAAAATATCATTGACGATTGACGTAACGCGTCATATACTATTGGCATGATTAAATCTTTTAAAAATAAAGATACGGAAAAACTTTTTAATGACTTGGATGTAAGAAAATTCCGGAGTATATCCAGAGCCGCCAGAATAAAACTTGAAGTGTTGAATGCAGCCGTGTCTTTAAACAGTTTGACGGTACCACCAGGGAATAGACTTGAACAATTAAAAGGCAACAGAAAAAATCAACACAGCATCAGAATAAACGATCAGTGGCGCATTTGTTTCATATGGAAGGAAGAGAATGCCCATGATGTAGAGATTGTTGATTATCATAAGGGGTAAAACTATGGAAAAAAAATTATCTCCAATAACACCAGGCGATGTACTTATTGAAGAGTTTCTAAGGCCAATGGGCATTAGTCAGAACCAATTGGCAAAAGATATCAATGTCCCGGCAAACAGAATAAGTCAAATCATTCATGGGAAAAGGGAAATTTCTGCGGACACAGCACTGAGGTTAGGTAAATATTTTGGAATTGAACCAGAATTTTGGTTAAACTTACAGCTCCGTTATAACATGAAAATAACTATAAGTAAGGTGGGGGAAAAAATTGAAAAGGAGGTAAAAGTCCATTTTTCAAATACACACGGTCAAAATTTTTCTCCTGCATAGTATCGCAATCCACCAACTTGTGACAAACTCGCGACACAACTTATGACATCCCTATAGAAACTTGTGGTCCATGGATTCAGACATATCCCGCAAATCAATTTCGACTCATCCGTGGACCATAAAATCCCAACAAAAACATGCTACGGTCGAGCCGTAGATGTTGGTGTTATCTTTTTAATCTCAAAGGAACCAATTAATATGGAAATAGATCTGACTAAATTGGAGCCCAGACATTCCCATGATCTCCTTACAAGTTCTATTATCCCAAGGCCAATTGCTTGGGTTTCATCAATCAACGAAGATGGACAGTCAAATATTGCACCATTTAGCTTTTTTACTGGTGTCTCTTGGGCCCCACCAATAATAGCATTCTCAGTGGTAAATCGATCAGATGGTACAAAAAAAGATACAGTAATCAATATCCAAAAGGTCCCAGAGTTTGTTGTTAACATTGTTTCTGTTGATCAATTATCGGTAATGGAAGTAACTGCAAAACCAATACCTTATGGGGAAGATGAGTCTTTTATCTATGGAATTCACCTGATTCCTTCAAAAAAAATTAAGCCTCATAGAATCCAGGAGGCAAAGATATCATTTGAATGCTCTTTGGAACGCATTGTTAGAGTAAATGAAGGGCCTAATGCTGGAAATTTAATCCTTGGCCACGTTAAATTAGTTCACATTGATGATCGAGTGTTGAGGAATGATAAAGAAGTTGATTCTACTATGTTAGATGCTCTTGGTCGGCTGAGTGGGAAATATTACTGCACTACTCAATCAATTATCGAAAGTGAAAAAAATTAGCCCAAAAGATAACCCAGCGCTGGAGTTGACCTGGGCCACTGAGCGGTCTTTAAAAGTTCCTGTTTCAATATAAATTGTAACAATGCTAAGTTTGTCGGCATCAAACCCCGGCAACTCAGCTTAAACGTTCTGTTTCATTATTGTAATTCATAATTTTTGAAAAATAATATCATATGACAAAAATACCATTTTTCATTTCTCTATGTTTCTTTATCTTCTTCCTGGCCAAAGCTTTTCTATTAGAAGGATACATTATTGATCGGCTCAACGTTGTTTATCCGAAGGACTACAAAAAATACATTCGTTTTAGTTGTCGTCTCAAATGGTATTATTTTTCATTCCAAGCTTATAGAGGGAATTTTGAAGACGAAGAATTGATAAACTATTCAAGAAGGCTCAAAAGGTATTTAATATTCCAGATCATAGGTTGGCTTGGCTTGATTCTTTCGTTCCAATCATTATAAATTTAATCATTGATTGAGGCTTGGAACAGAACCCAGCGCTGGAGTTGACCAGGGTATACAGAGCCGGTTTAAAAATATGGATTTTAATAAAATTTTTATCATACTGCGCGTGTTGTTTGTATCCCCCGGCAACTCAGCTTAAACGTTATCTCTTTGCACTAAATATAAAAACAAACCTATGGAAAACTTAAATAATATCAAAATACGAAATGCAAAACCATCAGATCACCAATCTATAATTTCTGTCATTATAGATTGGTGGGGTGGAAGGGATCTAAGAAGCTCAGTTCCAAAGTTACTGCTTATTCATTTTAGTCCAACTTGCTTTGTTGCTTTCAAAAACTCTGAATTATGTGGGTTCCTCATTGGTTTCTTTTCTCAGAAATACTCCAAGGAAGGTTATATTCATTTTGTTGGTATTCACCCAGAGTTCAGGAAGAGTGGTTTAGCCAAAATATTATATCAGAAATTTTATGATGTTTGTCTACAAGATTCCAGAAACATTGTTCGTTCCTGCACTGCCCCAATTAATAAACTCTCTATTGGTTTCCATACTAAAATGGGTTTTTCAATTGAACCGGGACCTTCTGAAATAGAGGGTGTACCAATCACAACAGGCTATTTAAGCGACAAGGACCAAATGGTATTATTCAAAAAAATATTAAATCCGAGATAACCCAGCGCTGGAGTTGACCGGGGTATACTGAGCTGGTTTAGAAAATATGAATTTTAAGAAAATTTTATCATACTGAACGTGTTGTTTTTAGTCCCCGGCAACTCAGCTTAAACGTTATGTGTCTTCAACAAAATAGCAAATTTCATTTATGGCTTATTCAATAGAACTATATTTCGATACTGACTTTGAGGTAAAAATTCGGCGTTTGTGGAGTAACCTAAACGAACACAATATCCCTTCAATCATGCATAGAATAGGTAGCAGGCCTCATCTTGCCTTATCAATTTTAGATTTTATTAAAGAGAAAGAAATACCAAACATTATTCAATATCTTTCAAAGAACTTTAGACAATTCGAAATAGAGTTTCCTGCATTATCCATTATTCCAGGTGAAAGCCAAGCAGTTTTCCTTTCACCAACGTCTAATGTTCAACTAATTGAGATGCACCACTCTTTGTATGATTATCTATTAGAAAAAAAATACTCGCCTAAAGAATTTTATAAACCAGGCAAATGGCTTCCACACTGCACAATTTCAAAAGAATTGTCATTCGAAGAAACACTTGAAACTTTTAAGGTGTGTGGAAATTGCCCTATAACTGGCAAAGCAATCGTTTCTGAAGTGGGCATTATTGAATTTCGCCCAAGAAAAGAACTCGGAACATGTCGCTTAAACGCCACATAACCCAGCGCTGGAGTTGACCTGGGCAACTGAGCGGTTTTTAAAAGCCCCGGTTTCAATATAAATTTCAACAATGTTAAGTTTGTCGGCATTAAGCCCCAGGCAACTCAGCTTAAACGTTATGTCTTTAGAGGTTCTCATGCAAATAATAGCAAGTCTTGTTGCCACTGCTTTCACAATCTTGGCAATATTACACATTTACTGGGCTTTGGGTGGTAAGCTTGATATTCAGAAAATGATACCAGTTGTTAATGATAAGCCTGTTTTTGTACCTGGGGTTTTGGGGACTTTTGTTGTTGCCTTTGTGCTAATCTGCTTTGCTGCGATTGCATTGATTCTTGGTTTTAATGACCTTGTTTTGGTTGAATATTTGCCAAGTGTAAAATATGCAGGTTTTGCAATTGGGACAATTCTTGTTTTAAGAGCCATTGGTGAATTCAAATATGTGGGTTTCTTCAAACGTGTTCGTGGGAGTGATTTCGCAAAATATGACAACTGGATTTATTCACCTTTTTGTGTTTTAGCTGGCAGTGCATTCTTCTATTTGGGAGCGTGCTTGACATAACCCAGCGCTGGAGTTGACCGGGGTATACTGAGCTGGTTTAGAAAATATGGGTTTTATTAAAATCTCTATCATACTGAACGTGTTGTTTCTATCCCCCGGCAACTCAGCTTAAACGTTAACAAGAAAACTAATATATACTGAAATAGGAGGTAATATTGAAAAACAAAAATAAGTTAAAAATAATTTTCAAGAGCTGGTGGTTTAGTTTAATAGTTGCTATTCTGATTGCTACATCTTTTAAATCAGCCATAGCAGATTGGAACGATATACCTACCGGTTCAATGAAACCCACTATACTCATAGGAGATCGAATTATTATCAATAAATTGGCTTATGATCTCAAAATTCCATATACAACCTTGCATCTTGCACAATGGGCCAATCCTAAATGTGGAGATATTGTTGTGTTCTACTCCCCTCAAGATGGCAAACGTCTTATAAAAAGGGTTGTAGGGGTCCCTGGAGATATTATAGCACTGAAACAAAACAGGCTATTTATCAACGGAAAATTTTTGCAGTATGAGCCTCTGAATAAGGAAACAGTAAGTCAAATAGAAGCTAAAGAACAATTAAGCCATGTTTTTTTTGAAGAAAACTTGCAGGGAGAACTGCACGCTGTTATGCTTTCCCAAACAAGACCATCTTTAAACACATTCGCCCCAATAAGAATACCAAACGGAAAATACTTTATGATGGGAGATAATCGAGATAATAGCTCAGATTCACGGTTTTTTGGTTTTGTGGAACGAAAACGTATTGTTGGTCGTGCAACAAAGGTTGGTATTTCCAGGAAAGGGTCATTTTTACATCCACGTTGGAACCGGTTTTTTAAAGAATTATCTTAAATACAGTACTCTATCAATTAGCTGAAATTAATAATAATATTATGAAGGATATTTTGAAATGGTAGGTATAATAATTGGATGTCTGATTAGTTTCGCTTTTGGTTGTCTTTTAGGAAGTATTGCTGAGAAAAGAGGTGCGAATGTAGTGCTTTGGGCAGTTTTGGGAGCAGTGTTTGGGCCGTTTGCTATTCCATTTGTATTCTTAACAAAATCAAACAGCAAAAACAACGAACATGCTTAGCCGTAAATAATGATGGGTATTAATTGTGGTCAATAATAAATGACTCAAAACTATTGAATGATTTGTTAACAAATCGTTTCACTGGATTGCAGGGGGCTCAGCACCTTTGAAAAATTTTGATTTGACAAACATTGTTATCACGAACAAGTTTATTGCCCCCCCCTGCAACCAGTGAACTCAACGTTAAAAATGGAAATTTATTATGAATAAAGAAAATAATAGCATTAAAGAGAGATTTTTTAAAATTTATCGGAAGCATGTAAAACGTTATAAACACAGGGATACAAATCAGATGTACTGTATGTGGTCAATTGCAAATCCACCCGATGAAATTTATGAATGCGACCAGATTTATAATATTGAGAAAGAATTCAACATATCTTTAACTGAGGATGATGCTTTATCTCTGTATGACATGCATTTTGAAGAAGCTGTTCAATTTATCGAAAAGAAATGTAAGGCAATTTAAGACCAAAGAAATGCTGGCGGCGACCGCCTTTAAAATTGCCTTTTTTGTAAATATTAGTTAAAGAGACCCTATAAATCTCTTTCCCCTAACCGCGGGGTTTTGGGATTATACGTGATTCTGATTTAAGGAAAAACTAATGTCCAGTGTTGGAGTAGTTCTGTACAAGAAAGGTGATCAACCCGGATCATTAACAGCTGAATGGTGTCATTCAGATTATGGAAGTGGAACAGGTCTTGCCACTGGCGGGCCAGTAAATGATTTTGAAGGTCATTATATTATCCGCTATTACGATAACAGTGGGAATTTTCAAGCAGAACGAGAACTGAATATTCAAAAAAGTGATAACTTTTATCAAGTATCTTGGTTCAATAATGGAGTAATTAGCGGGAAAGGAATTGGTATAGAAACAGAAGATGGCTTATCTGTTGGCTACCGCGACCTTAACGCAACATGAATGCTTGCTTCAGAATATTGACAACGAATCTACTTCGTATAACAATTCGTTTTTACTTTGACCGGGCTATTGCGGCGCTTTTTCAAACGCTGTTGGTTGGCTATGGTTTTAATTTTTTCAAAGGATTTTGTTGTACCCCGCCCGGCGGGTAAAGCGCGGCGTTGGTTGACTGAATCTGTCAGGAATAGCCGATCTTCGTGCTGTTAATCAGATGGGCATGGACATCTAAATATTTTGCATGAGCCGTTTCGGCATCCCCCAGGACAGGATTGCAGAGAGATTGTGTCTGACCAGGACATCGCTTCATTACCATTTGTCGAAAATGGCAGCACTGCCAAATTCGACAAATAGAGATTTGAGCCAGGGTTTTACAGTTACCCAGGTGGCGCAAAAGCATGGCTGGACAGACTCAATGGTCTGGTCACTGGCTCTGGAAGGTTGCGAGAATAGTACTAAATCGTTTTAAAAAAGGCGTCAACTTGCTTGACAAACACCGTAACCCCCCTGTGTCAGGATAGATGTCGCCTCAATTGAAAAATATCTTGGGGCATTAAGGCGACAAATATGGGATACTCTATCCAGGTAAAAGAAGCTTAACAGAGGAATCTTAGCCCTTGGTGATCCCCGTGCCAGGGGTTTGTAAGTCAGCC
>JADGFG010000203.1 GCA_016743995.1 Kangiellaceae bacterium
CATTCATTGACAGTGAAATAATGGGAAGGGAAAAACTCGCTGCGCTCAGACATTCCCCTTCTTTTCCATGATTTCATCCATTCCACAGAACCGTTCACAAGCGCTCGGCAGGGGGTACTTGTTGGTGTAGGAAGTTAAAAAGCAGAAAGCACAATAACTGGCAGGCGTTCTTAGCCACTCAAACTCAAACACAGAATTCATTAGCGATGCCCAGTGCCAACGTAAAAGGGCTTTTTTGCATTCTTTTTTAGCTCTAGAAAAAAGAATGTCGCAGCCAGAGCGCAGCGCTGCGAAAAGTTTTTGAACTTATAAAGAAAAATCTGGATAGCTATATTCCCCCTGTTTCGCAACGCTTCGCTTTCTTGCGAGTTACTTTTGGCCAAAGCCCCAAAAAGTAACCAAAAGCTCTGTTCCGCTTCAGGCGAACTGGTTTTTCTCAATTTGTGACAGCGATATGATCTCACCATCCTCATTCATTGAGAGTGAAATAATGGGAAGGGAAAAACTCGCTGCGCTCAGACATTCCCCTTCTTTTCCATCATTTCATGCATTCCACAGAATCGTTCACAGGCGCTCGGCAGGGAGTATTTGTTGGTGTAGGAAGTTAAAAAGCCAGAAAGCGATTTAACTGGCAGGCGTTCTTAGCCACTAAAACTCAAACACAGAATTCATTAGCGATGCCCAGTGCCAACGTAAAAATGCTTTTTTGCGTTCTTTTTTAGCCAGAAAAAAGAATGTCGCAGTCAGAGCGCAGCGCTGCGAAACGCTTTTGAAACTAAAAAATAACACCTGAAAAACTGCTAACTCAAAAGCCTTTAGTTTCATTAGTAATAACTAATCGAAACCAGCTATCAATCTTTAAGTTTAATTTTATAATGTGATTGCACAAAACCACTGCTAAAAGATTTTGACTGACCCAGAGTTAACCTGACATCTTTTTGAAGCATTCCAAATAATGGAATACCCCGACCAATAAGAACCGGTACCTGAGTGATAATCATTTCATCAACCAGACCTTTGGCTAAAAACGACTGAATAGTTAAACCACCATCCAGATAAACTTTTCTCACTCCCTGATATTGAAGATCAACAACCAGCATTTCTGGTTTTCCGTTATAGACTTCAACTTTATCCATAAAGTCAGCCGGCGCTTCTTTTAAAGTCTGACTAAATACAATGACACGCTTTCCTTCATAGGGCCATTTAGAAAAAGAAGACACTTTATCAAAGGTTTTTCTTCCCATCACAATACAGTCAATAGTGCGAATATACGACTGGTAGCCATAGTCCTCAGTTTCATCGACTGGTGCGACTTTATCCAGCCAGTCAAGTTTACCGTCGAGTCTGGCAATATAGCCATCCAGGCTGGTTGCAATAAATACAGAAAGCGTTAAATTTTTCATAACTCGATATTACTCTTAATTGCGCGATAAAACCATCACCGAAAAAAAACTTAATAGACTTTTGAACTCACCCCGACGGCGCTCTGCTTCCAGTTTTTAGTTGCCCATTGGAGTATTTCCTGAGGACTCATTTTAATCAGCTCTCGTTCAGTTTTAAGCGCTGAATGAAGCGGTTCCCCTGAATGCAGCTGCCCAAGGTGAACAAGTGCCTTCACAAGCCATGCTGAAGCTTTGTCGACAGTGATAGCAGAGCTAAACTGGCTTTTACTCATTTTGTTACCCTGCTGATCAACAACCAGTGGCAGGTGAAAATAAGCAGGAGCTGGTTGTCCAAGACAGTGATAAAGAAAATTTTGCCTGGGGGTAGAATCTAGAATATCAGCACCACGAGCCACATGGTTAACCTGTTGCTCGATATCATCAACCACAACAGCTAACTGATAAGCAAAAAAACCATCTCGCCGACGTATGATAAAATCCTGAATATCAACCGGCTGGTTAAATTGGCACTCACCCAGAATTTCATCGGTAAACAAAGAAAAATCCTGATTAAAAAAACTCTGATTAAATTTTATACGAATTGCACTGTCACCTGAATCGGTCAACTGCCTTTGCTGACAAAACCCATCATAAATCCCATGATTTCTTTTTGTAATCGCCGCGCGACTACATTCACAATGATAGAGTAATAATTGAGCATCAAGTGCTTTTAAAATCTGAGAGTAGTGTGGTTGGCGCTGGCTCTGGTAAACAACAGAACGATCCCATTCAAAACCGAAGGACTCCAGGGTTTTAAGAATGTCTTCACTGGCCCCGGGCACTTCTCTGGGAGGATCCAGATCTTCAATTCTGACCAGCCATTCGCCGCCCTGATGACGAGCAATCAGGTAACTGCCAAGCGCAGCAACTAAAGAACCGAAGTGTAGTGGTCCAGAGGGCGTTGGCGCAAAGCGTCCTACCCAGGGTTCTTTCATTAACGACTATAAAACTAAAACAAGCGCCATCAGGCGCTTGTTAATAAAAAACAGTTTAACCAAAAAAATCTATCGATTAACATGCTTTTCTTTAATTTCATCCAACGTTTTACAATCAATACATAACGTTGCAGTCGGTCTTGCTTCGAGGCGACGAATACCAATCTCAACGCCACAAGCGCCACAGTATCCATAATCTTCTTCATCAAGAGCGACAACTGACTTGGCAATTTTTTTCAGTAGTTTACGCTCTCTGTCTCGCGTACGTAACTCCAGGCTAAATTCTTCTTCCTGGCTGGCACGATCGACAGGGTCTGGAAAGTTTGCCGCTTCATCTTTCATGTGACTCACGGTACGGTCAACTTCTTCCATCAGTTGTTTTTTCCAGGCCATTAAAATCGCTCTGAAATGCTCAACCTGCTTTTCACTCATGAACTCTTCGCCACTTTTTTCAATATAGGGTTCAATCCCTAATGCTCGAAGTGTTGTTGCTGTTGCGGCTGCGGTTGCTTTTGAATCTTTTTTACTTGGCATTAGTTTCTCCGCCAGGTTAACTTCTTGAAAAATCTAAAGTTTGTCTAAATTTATCCATCTTAATAAAAGTAGCATATCCCTTAACAGGGGTTCAACTTTTATTTTAGGCGCGGATATATATCACATATAAAAATTAAGAACAATATTTTTTTGTTTTTACCTTCTAATTTGACGACTTAATCGTCAGCTAAAGTTAGCTGACTTACCACTTTTTGACTAATTTTTTTTATCTGTTCACTGGAATAATTAATCATTGGATATTTCCCCCACACAGGTGAAGGCCAGGATACATCATCTTTAAAACGTACGACATGATGAATATGCAACTGAGGGACCAGGTTGCCGATTGCGGCAACATTCAACTTATCCCCGTTAAAAAGTCTCATAATAGTTTGCGACACTAACGATGACTCTTGCCAGAGTATCTGCTGCTCACTATCAGATAACTGATAAATTTCTGAAATATCAGCGCGTCTGGGTACCAGCACAAACCAGGGGTATTGCTGATCATTGACTAATAATAGCTGACAAAGCGGAAGATTGCCTAAAATAACACTATCAGCATTCAGTTGAGAATGTAGCTTAAACATATATCATTACTCACAAATCTGGTAACTATCGGGAAGCTGAAGTGGGTAAAAGGGTATCAGCTCTTTATTCTTACAATTTCGGAACGAAGAAAAAAATCCCTTGAGTTCAAATCCCCAGACCAGATCTTCGGGCATTTCCAGCTCGATAGAAGGCTCATTAAGCTTTGCAAAAATATCTTTCCAGACCTTTAATGCACCACTGGCACCTGTTAAATGAGTCGGCTGATTATCATCTCTGCCAATCCAGACGACACCTAACCTTTCACCACCAAATCCCGCATACCAACTATCTCTTAAGTCATTTGTTGTTCCCGTTTTTCCGGCATATAACTTGTCAGGAAATCCCTGGCCTATCGATTTTGCCGTCCCTCGAATAACCACTCTGGACAAAAGATATTTGATTAAAAATGCGCTTTCTTTATCAATTAATGACTGAGTGGCTCGCGGGTACCTTTGCAATAATTTATTATTATGGTCCTGCACCGCTATCAAGCCTGCACTCTGAATGCCCACGCCATCATTAGCAAGCACCTGATAAAGCCTTAACACTTCAATCAACGACATTTCTTTAGCCCCCAACGCAAGCGAGGGATAAGCAGGTAGCTCTCTTTCAAAACCAGCTTCATTGATCACACCGACTACTTTTTCAACACCCACGTCAATGGCCAGTCGAGCCGTTGCGATATTATAGGATTTAATCAAAGCTTCCTGCAGCGCTACTTTACCGTGAGATTCTCCATCATAGTTTCGAGGCGTCCATTCGCTTCCATCGCTTCCTTCCAGAGTAAACGACTCATCGTTGATTGGCGTCAATAAATTAAACTTATCTGCTTCCTGTAGCGCAGCAAGATAAACAAA
Source organism: Kangiellaceae bacterium (assembly GCA_016743995.1). Lineage (GTDB taxonomy): Bacteria > Pseudomonadota > Gammaproteobacteria > Enterobacterales > Kangiellaceae > Aliikangiella. The sequence continues at coordinate 4,360 of JADGFG010000203.1, forward strand.
GGGTTTAATTACCGATCCTGTTTGTCGATAAGCATCAACTGCACGGTTAAACCCAACAAAGTCGGGATGCCTGTCACCAACCATGGCCAGAATATCACCACTCTTTATATCGCTGATAACCACCGCACCCTGCAACTCTGACGGAGTATCTGTTTTCTTATCTTTTCTGTTCACACTGTCCAGACGATTAATCCGTCTTGATAGCGCTTGTTCCGCTCTTTCCTGAACAACAGGATCAAGTGTAGTAAACAGTCTTAAGCCTTCGCTATTTAGTTGCGACAGGGAAAACTCGTGAATTAATTCTCGCTTAATAAACCCCATAAATGCCGGGACGCTACTAGTATGTCTTGTCGGCTTTGCAATCACCATTAAACTACGCTTACTGGCATCTTTATAACTTTCATCAGAAATCAATCCTCTGCTCTGCATTTGTGATAACACCAGGTTTCTTCGCTTTTTCGCTTTATCGGGGTTTCTTCTGGGATTATAAAAAGAAGGCCCTTTAACCATTCCAACTAACAAAGCGACCTGACTTAAATTAAGTCTGGATAAAGGTTTGTCAAAATAAAATTCACTGGCCCTGGCAAATCCAAATATTCCCGTTTTATTATTTTGTCCCAGATAAACTTCGTTCACATAGGCCTGTAAGATTTCATCCTTGGTATAGTGATATTCAGTCAGCATGGCCATAATTGCTTCACGAATTTTCCGGGACAGAGTTCTTTCATTGGTTAGAAAATGATTTTTCATCAGCTGTTGAGTTAAAGTACTTCCCCCCTGACGAACAGCGCCTTGAGACAGGTTACTCCAGAAAGCTCTGGCAATTCCTTTTAATGAAATTCCCCAGTGTTGATAAAACTCTCTGTCTTCCATCACCATTAATGCAGCAATAAAATGTTCAGGTAACTGTTTTAACGTGACCAGCCTTCTATCTTCAATATTCCCCGCCTGTATGTTTCCGAGCACCAATGGGTCCAGCCTTAAAAAACCGACACTTTTCTGAGTTGAAAAATCCTTTAGTTTGGTCACAATTTCGTCGTTTACCGTTATTTCAAGGACCTGCTGTGGCTGAATACCATCCCAGAAGTTAAATCGACGAGTATTTATAACAAGACTGTTCCCGTAGAGTTCAAATTCCCCCTGGTTTACCGCTTTTATTTTTTTTCGGTAACCCAACAGGGCAAGCTCTTGTAACAGATCATCAAAGTTAAGCTGCTGTCCCAGAGAGAATGATAAGGGCCTTGCGTATACCTTTGCAGGAATACTCCAGGCCTGCTTTCTAAACTCATCCCTGACCATCGAGTCAAGGTAAACAACGTAAAACAAGGCTAATATTAAAGCAATAAAACTCAAGCGAAATACATTACGCCTGCTTTTTTGCCAGATTGATTTTTTACTCATAAATTTTAAAATCGGCTTTTTATTTGTAGGAAATAGAAACTAACTGAGCATGAAATTCTACGACGATATTATCTTTGTTAATTTGTCGTAAATAAAGATCAGGAGCAATAACTTGATTAACTTTATAAAAACTACCATCCAGAATGACAAAGCTATCTTTAACAGAATCAGCAACAACGTAAGAGTCGATAACAATATTGGGAAATTGCTGGCTAAGCTCTGGAGACAATTCCAGCCGGGAAATAATGGCGCCAGCACTGGTTTTGGTTACCGATTGAGTTCCCGAGCGAGATGTTTTAACTTTTTCTCGTAAGCTATTTTGTTGTTGCACCGAACGTTTTTGAGGAACATATTTCTTCTTTTCAGACTTTGCTTGAGCTGTCTGCCTGAACGAGTCCGAGTTAACGGGATAAGACTGTCCACCAACAGAATGACTGACATGATTTCTTAATACCACCTTATTCTGTTTTTCCGGAGTGCGGTTTAAATCAGTTAAGTCTGAAGAATCATTTTTTTCAACCGTAGCTCGCCGAAATTCATCGGTAGAAAAATGGTCTCTCGAAGAAATGTATTCAACCGTTTTTATACGATTTTTTTCCTGAGATGAAAAGAGGCTACTTTGTATGAAGAAAAACAGCCAGCTTACCAATAATAAAACCAGCAATACCGCAGCGAACAACTTCCATAGTCTTAGCCGCTGTAATAACCATTCATCGCCCAGCATCTCTTCATTAAAGTGTAAATCATGAACGCCGGGTAATTCCCCCTGCTCCTGAGGATTATTTTTATTGAGCGAATCTAATAATATTGACAATGCCGTTGACCTCTAATTGAAAGAATCTAGCAAAGGTATGCCATCCAGAGACTCTGAGTTAATTTTTAATATCGTTTGAACACCAGCGATGCCATCAGCTTCAATATTTCGGCTGGTCTGATAGGCCATCAGCTGTCTTCTTAACCCCCAATCAAAGGTTTGTTTTACCTGAGAGCCCATTTCTGTAATCTGATTTAAGTGTTTTGACAACCAGCTGACCGCCGCTCCAGAATCTCCAAACTTAATCATCTCATGAAATCCTTCTGGTGCCTGCCACAAAATAACAAAATCACCGGTCCATAGAGTTGAAAGTTCGGCTAATTTTGTTCGCAGTTCTTTACCGTTAAAAACTAATAATGCATCGACATCAGACAGATGTTTTAACGTCCCCCAGAATTCGCCCTGTAGTCCTGAAAAAAATTTTAAGTTAGCCGGTCGATTTAAGTCTTTTAGCTGCTGCCATTCTCCTTTGTAACGAGTACAGTTAAGCCCATAACTCAATGCAAACTGACACCCTTGCCCATCCTTTTCCGGCATATATTCAATTAACCATAAGGCCAATAACTGTTTCATGGACTTTTGCCCATTATTGTCCCACAAGTCATCGGCTAACAAACGCTCAACCAGCGTTTTATCCGATTCATTTTTTATTGATGACACATTTTTAGCGATATATTCTCGGGGTTTATTATTCTGCTGCAGAGGATTCATTTCCCGGGAAAGCCGCGTTTCCTGAATCACGGTTCTCGTGTTTCTTATTGCGTCTGTCGCATCACGTTGAGTTGACTGAGATATTTCTGGTTGATGTCTGTCCAGCGGTTTATCATCCATCGGTTTATCATCAGAATTACTTTGCCCTAACCAGTAAAAAAAGCCAGCCATTAATGGAATTGCAATGATTAACGCAAGCGGCTTTAACCACGATTTAAAATTAACTGACTCACGTTCTGCACTGACAC
>JADGFG010000204.1:0-1369 GCA_016743995.1 Kangiellaceae bacterium
CCCAACGATACCAAGCTCTACAAGAACAAATCATACCAAATTTCGTCCTCAAAGGTGGGCTATACCCAAACACCCTGGAAATGGAGTTTGGGTATAGATAACCCACAGCACATAAATAGTGAAGCTCATCTAGTCACAATTAATCCTACGGTTTGTTTAAGTCACGATTTTTAATGCCGATAACCTGACTATAAAAATGTAGGAAATCAAATCATTATGCATACTTTGATTAAAAAACATACTGTTTTAATTGCGCTATTTTTAAATTGCTCCTCTGTTTCAGCCAGTTTAAAATACTATGAAGCAGACGCCAGCGAAGCCAGCTGGCGATACGAAGGCACCCCGCTACAATGTAGACTGTCACATAAAATCCCTTTTTATGGTACAGCAACTTTCTCAAAAGGTGCAGGTATTAAAAGTACACTTCTTTTTCAGCTCAGTTACAAACGCCACGCGCTACCCAAAAAAAGGACAGCAAAAGTACGTGCAATCGCTCCAGCCTGGCAGCCTGTTCAAACCAACAAAGAGTTAGGTGAAGTCCAGCTAAAAAGGGGAAAATATCTGATATCCAGTCAGAATATTGCCAGTTGGCGTTTACTGAATGAGCTTGAATCGGGTCGTTTCCCAACATTTAGCTATCAAAATTTTAATCAGGCCGAAGAGCAAGTCTCTGTTGCCATTTCTGCGGTAGGCTTCACGCCTGTCTATGATCAGTTTTTAGATTGCCTTGCTACCCTCATTCCTTACAGATTAGAGCAGCTGAGTAAAATGACACTCTTTTTTGACTTTGATAAAGATTCAGTTCGACAGATCTATAAAAGTAAAATTAGTGCGCTTGCAACTTACATTAAACATGACCCGGATATCGAAGTTGTATTTATCAAAGGTCACACTGATAGCAAAGGAAGCAGATATTACAACCAGAAACTCTCTGAACAGAGAATTAACTCTGTTAAAAAAGCACTCATGCTTGATGGAGTAGAGGAACAGCGCTTTAAACTAAAAGCTTACGGCGAAAAAAAACCAGCTGCATCCAATAGAAATGCCAGAGGACGTGCAAAAAACCGACGAGTTACTATTCAGATTGCTCAAAATTAATGGGATTAGTTGTAGTTTTTGTTATTCCGATCTGAGCTGACAATTACCTTTTTACAAGCTAATAACTGCCAGCTCAAATTCAATTTAAACTATCAGGTTGATGTCTCTTTTCCCGCTAAAAATAGCCAGGTCTCCAATACAGAATCAGGATTAAGCGACACACTTTCAATCCCCTCTTTCATTAACCATTTAGCCAGGTCGGGATGATCCGAAGGCCCCTGACCACAAATACCAATATACTTGTTAGCTTTCAGGCAAGCCTGTATAGCCA
>JADGFG010000204.1:1379-7531 GCA_016743995.1 Kangiellaceae bacterium
GTATAGCCATGCTCAGTAGTTTCTTTATGGCCGGGTTACGCTCATCAAACAGATGAGAAATAATGCCAGAATCTCTATCTAATCCTAATGTTAATTGTGTTAAATCATTAGAGCCTATCGAAAAGCCATCAAAATACTCAAGGAATTCATCAGCCAGCAAAGCGTTGGAAGGTAGTTCGCACATCATGATCACTCTCAATCCATTTTCACCACGCTTTAAGCCATATTTTGCTAACAGGCTAATCACCTGTGAAGCCTCTTCAACAGTTCTTACAAACGGAATCATCACCTCAACGTTGGTTAGTCCCATGGTTTCGCGAACCCTTTTTATAGCACGACATTCCAGAGCAAAACAATCTTCAAACTCATCAGAAATATATCGCGAGGCACCACGAAATCCCAGCATGGGGTTTTCTTCCTCTGGCTCGTATAAATGCCCTCCGATTAAATTGGCATATTCATTCGATTTAAAATCAGACATCCTGACAATCACTTTTTCTGGTGAAAAAGCACAGGCTAATGTAGAAATACCTTCAACCAGTTTATCAACATAAAAGCTGACCGGATCCGAATATCCCGCAACCTGATCATTAATCACCTCAATAAGGTCTGGGTCATCCAGCTTATCAAAGTCTAATAATGCCCTTGGGTGTACCCCAATCATTCGATTAATAATAAATTCAAGACGTGCCAGGCCAATCCCGTGATGCGGCAAGCGCGCAAAGTCAAAAGCCCTGTCAGGATTGCCCACGTTCATCATAATTTTAAAGGGCAAGTCAGGCATATTATCAACTTCACTATGGCTCACATCAAAGTCTAACAACCCCTGGTAAATATTTCCGGTATCCCCTTCTGCACAGGAAACTGTAACATTCTGATTTTGGCTGATTTTTGCTGTTGCATTGCCACATCCGACCACAGCAGGGATCCCAAGCTCTCGGGCAATAATAGCCGCATGGCAGGTTCGTCCACCTCGATTGGTTACAATAGCCGACGCTCTTTTCATAATCGGCTCCCAGTCGGGATCGGTCATATCGGTGACAAGTACATCGCCTTTTTTAACCTGTGCCATTTCAGACAGATCAGAGATCACTCTGGCAGGGCCTTTACCAATTTTCTGTCCGATAGCCCTTCCTTCAACAATAACTTCAGCTTTTTCAGATAAAAGATATCTTTCAATAACACGCCCATCATCACGACTTCTTACGGTTTCCGGTCTTGCCTGAACAATGTAAATCTTACCATCCGCACCATCTTTAGCCCACTCAATATCCATTGGACGCTGATAGTGATTTTCTATTATCACAGCCTGATTGGCCAACTCTGCAATTTCTTCATCAGAAATACAGAATTGACGACGGTGAACTGGCTCAACTTCAACGGTTTCAACCGACTTACCATGCTCAGTATCATCGGTGTAAATCATTTTTACAGCTTTACCACCCAGGGTTTTACGAACGACAGCAGGTTTTCCAGATAATAATGTTGGTTTATGGACATAAAACTCATCAGGGTTAACCGCCCCCTGCACAACGGTTTCTCCTAATCCATAAGCGCCGGTAATAAATGCAACATCAGAAAAACCAGACTCTGTATCAATGGAAAACATCACACCACTGGACGCAATATCGCTACGGATCATTTTTTGAATACCAGCACTCAACGCCACATCAGCATGCTCAAACCCCTGGTGAACCCGGTAGGCAATCGCTCTGTCATTAAATAAGGAAGCAAAAACTTCTTTAAGTGCCAGTTTTACATTATCCCAACCCCGCACATTCAAAAAGGTTTCCTGCTGGCCTGCAAATGAAGCATCTGGCAGGTCTTCAGCAGTTGCAGAAGAGCGCACGGCAACGGCAAAAGCATCGTTAGCATCCCCTTTCAGCTCATTGTATGAAGCGAGTATTGCTTCTTCCAGTTCGGGCTGAAACGGCGTATCTACAACCCACCGCCTTATTTTACTTCCAACAATAGCGAGCGCTTCAACATCATCAACATCCAGTTCCTTCAGTGCCAGTTGAATTTTGTCATGGAGACCGCTTTGTGACATGAAATCTCTAAAGGCATCAGCAGTAGTGGCAAATCCATCAGGAACAGTCACTCCCATATTACTTAAATTGCTAATCATTTCACCTAAAGAGGCGTTTTTTCCACCGACCCTGTCGACATCATTCATTCCCAGGCCGTTGTACCAAAGCACTAGTTCTTGCACAGTCATTTTCTCCAATGTGGTGTTTAATGTAAAAGCTACCTTTTTGACAAGCTATCTTCTCGACAAGCTTCCTTGTCTGACACATCAATAAGCTGACAAAGTATAAACTGCCATCACTTCAAAAGACAGATTCCAGACGACTGATTTACACGTAATCAGAAAGATTTTGCCAGTCCCGGTTGCTGATCGATTCTTCTCATGATTAAATTCATTGACTATATTACTTTAAGGCGACGATAAAATGAAACGGAAGGTATTTTTTATTTCTGATAGAACGGGGATTACAGCCGAAATGTTCGGTCAATCCTTATTATCTCAGTTTGAAGAAGCTGATTTTGAAGAACTGACAATTCCATTTATCGATTCAGTCAAAAAAGCAGAGAGTGCCTGTCGAGTCATTGCCGAAGCTGAGGCCGAAACCGGACTGCGTCCTATTGTATTCGATACCATTGTTACCCCCGAAATAAGGCAGATAATCCAGTCAAGTGGCGCGATGGTACTCGACTTTTTCCACACCTTCATTGGACCTCTGGAAACAGAGCTTGGTCTTTCTTCCGGTTTCAGAGTGGGTAAAACCCATTCATTAACCGATGGCAAAGCTTATGATTCAAGAATTGATTCGGTTAACTTTGCGTTAAATAACGATGATGGCATTTCAACCCGTCACTACAACAATGCCGATGTTATTCTGGTGGGCGTTTCAAGATGTGGAAAAACCCCGACCTCTCTTTATATGGCCATGCAGTTTGGGGTTAAAGCAGCAAATTACCCATTCACAGAGGACGATATGGAAAACCTGCGTTTACCTGCCGATTTAAAAAAGCACAAACAAAAAATTTTTGGTCTGACAATTAACCCAAACCGTCTACATGATATACGTACTGAAAGAAAAGCTAACTCTCGCTATGCCTCATTAAAACAATGTCAATACGAAGTCAGAGAAGTTGAAGCACTCTATCGACGAGAAAAAATCACACACTTGAATACTACTTCGCGCTCGGTTGAAGAGCTGGCAACCAAAATAATGGCATCAACAGGAATTAAAAGGCAGGGATTTTAGTTAAAAAAAAAGCCACTTAAATTAAGTGGCTTGAACTATATCGGAATTTCGGCCATAAACCCACAACCAGGATTTATGAGACATCCGAAAGCCTAACTAACAACTAAAGGGAGTTACATTGTCTGGTATCTATGACTCACACTTTTATGCTAAGTTCACGGCAAAGAAGAAAAAAGTAAAATTAATATTTTTATCTTTAAAATTCAACAGGTTAAAAGATTTGATTTATAATTAAAATTATTCTTCCATTGAGATTAATCTGGACTGGCTATTGTTTAAACAGAACTTCCCCTTTTCATTTTTTGCTATTCGTCCTAGCGATGTTTCACAATCATGAGTAAAAAACAATCGTCCCTTTCGCGCCAGTAACTCATTTAATAAGTCTTTTTTTTCATCAATAACCAGCTCTGCAAAACGGTCATACCCCATCGTAACGGGCAAATGTACCCAGGCTTCACCTGGAATAAGGTCGGCACAAAAAACAACCGGACCTGACGGCATATCAATTTCAGTTAACATCATGCCAGGCGTGTGCCCGTGACTAAAATGAAAACGGTAACCTTCTCCCAGGATTGTATGAGAGTCCTGCTCTACCAGATGAACGTTCGGCCTGGCTTTTAACAATGTCATCAATGGAGGAATAAACGACGCTCTATCTCTGGCGTGTGGCTTGAAGGCTCGTTCCCAGGCTGTTTTACTAACCAGTATTTGTGCATTCGGGAATAATAAGGTTTCATTTTTATCTTGTTCCCAGGCAGCCAGCAATCCCCCTACATGATCAAAATGCAGGTGAGATAATACAATAACATCAATGTCTTCATGACTCAGCCCCTGCTCCGCCAGCGAATCCAGCAAAACATGGTGAGATTCACCAATACCAAAACGTTGCCGCATATCAGGTTCAAAAAAAGCACCGACACCTAACTCCAGCAACACATTCCTGTTTTCTTCCTTTATTAATAAAGAGCGACAAGACAAGCTGATTCGATTAAGTTCATCAACCTCAACCCATTTTTTCCATAATGCTTTTGGTACGTTCCCAAACATAGCGCCGCCATCAAGTTTCTGAGAATTACCTTCTATTGAGTATAATTTCTTCATATTACTCTCAGACAGCCATTTAATCGATTCAAATTCCGGTAATCAATCATTAAGGATTAACCTTATTGCTGGCCAATTCGCTCTGAGAAATTTTGTCCGGCATATTTTCTTGCTCTGAAATATCTTCATTCTCACCAATTTTTTCAATTTTAAAATGGGTTAATCCATAAATCACCGATACCATGGGGTTAATCAGGTTGAAAAAACAAAATGGTAAATAAGCCAGTGTTGGGATACCTAATGTACCTGCCATATAAGCACCACAGGTATTCCAGGGGATCAGAGGTGATGTGATGGTTGCTGAATCTTCCAGTACTCGAGATAAATTCTTAGGATGCAATCCACGTTTTTTAAATTCAGCCCGGTACATACGCCCGGGTAATACAATGGCAATATATTGATCGGCTGCAATTAAATTAGTGCCTATACAGGTACCAATAACCGTCGCCACTAACGAGCCTGTCCCACGAACCAGAGATAATGTTGCACTGACTACCCGCTGCAATAAACCGATTTTTTCCAACACAGCGCCAAAAGTCATCGCACATAAAATTAACCAGACTGTCGGATTTAACATACCCAGCATGCCGCCTCTGTTTAACAGGCTGTCAACCATTTCATCGCCAGACTCTGCAGCATAACCGCTGGCCATTGCACGCCAGACAGCATCAATGGCACTCACTGCGTAAGCTCTTTTGTGAAAGTTAATTAATAATACCTTTCCCTGATAAGGAAAACGAATCTCTTGAGAAAAATCACCATCTTTTAAAGGCATTTCTTCAGCTACACTGTTGCCGTCTTCAAACACAAGTTCAATGGTTGCTTTCTCCAGTTGACTGTCATGGTTAATTTTTGAAACCGAGCAACTTTTTAAACTGGAATCGATTTCAGCCTCACCATTATTCTGTTTCAATGAGCAGGAATAAATCGAACTCTGAACCATTTTTTCAATTGATTTTCCCTGCATAAAAGCGGCAATCAAGGCTGCCAGTAATGCCCCCGTTAATAAAGTGGGAAATGCTGGCATTCTTTTATAAGCCAGTATCAGAACTGCCAGTAACGGGATTAGCGCAATGAAAGAGATTGAAAACTCGCTTTTTATGACGCTCAGTGTATGATTTAATCCCTCTGGCTGACCGGATGATTCCGCAGTAAAACCCAATATAAGAAAAATAATAATCGCAATAATAATACTGGGTCCGGTTGTCCAGGCCATATGCCTGATATGAGTAAAAAGTTCAGTACCAACGACCGCTGGAGCAAGATTAGTGGTATCTGACAAAGGTGACATTTTATCACCAAAATAAGCGCCAGAAATAATAGCCCCGGCCGTTATGGGTAAAGATAACCCTAAACCACTGGCAATTCCGATTAATGCAATCCCTACCGTTCCCGCAGTGGTCCATGAACTACCAATACTCACGGAAACCAGCGCACAGATAATACACGCGGCCGCGTAAAAAATTCCTGGCTCCAGTATCTGCATACCATAATAAATCATGGTAGGCACAGTGCCCGCCAATATCCAGGTACCAATTAATGAACCGACCATTAATAAGATTAAAATCGCTCCCAGTGACATTGAAATTCCTTTGACAATACCCTCTTCCATCTCTTTCCACGAATAACCGTTCTTAACGCCGACTAATAAAGCAATGGCTGCCGCCAGGATCAAAGCAATCTGGTTTGCTCCATAAGAAGAATCTTCACCATAGAGTGCGACTGAGCCAGCCAGCATAATGACCAGAGATACAATGGGTATTAATGCATCAACCAGGC
>JADGFG010000005.1 GCA_016743995.1 Kangiellaceae bacterium
CACTCGGATTCTTATTTATATCGTATAAATCTGGAGAGTTGACAATTAAATTTAACCAGCTTGAAATAAGAACCAGTGATACGGTTGCTATGGAGGATGCTCTGGAAAAGCAAAGTATCAGTATTAATGAACAGAAACAGGTTATTGATCAGAGAGAGAGTACGGTTAAAGAGCTTGAACAGCTATTACAGAAAAGGCTCCGCGAGCTAAACGAAGTGAAAAGAGAACTTGCCAAATTACAGCGGGACGGACGCACAAAAACAACCCAATCGATTGCATCGAAGATAGAAGCTATCAATAAAAATGAAGATTTTAATTCTGGTGTTAAGCGCACAAAAAACAACCTTACTTCTTTGCAAGTTCAGCAGCAGTTATTTCAGAAAGACTATAAGCAACAACAGCAGATTTTTCAAACTCAACAGCAGCAAAAGCAGAAAAGAAGTTTTTCGAAATAGGCTATTTCATTTCTCTATATCGCAGCTCGGGCGTCATGTCCTGGTTGTTTTATTCTTTCACGGCAGAGCGATCGATTTTCTTCAGGTTTTGAACTAAGTTTAGGATAGCTTTATAATGTTTGCTGTTCTATGAAAAGCACTTTATCAACCAGGATATTATAAAAGTTGTTTTTATGCCTGATTTAACTATGTGCTAGTTTATTATTGAGATTAATTGTGACCGCCAGTCTGCTGTTTTTAATAATAATGCTGAATGCCATGTCAGCCAATGCCCTATCAGTCGATACTGAGTTAGTCGATACTGGGTTAGTCGATACTGGGTTAGTCGATACTGGGTCAGTCAATTCTGAGTCAGACGAGCTCTGGTCAGAGCTTGATAGTGCTGAAAAAAAAGTGATGACTCTGGAGCGTGATGCAGTCAATTATCCTCAGTCTATTATCAAACTAAACAGACCGCAACTTGAATCCCTGTTAGCACCGTTATCTGATATTAAGTTTCAATCAACGGGTCTTATGATAAAAAAAAGGATCGTTCACACAGCCCGCCAATTCAGTTGAAATAACTTTGCCTTTGCCGAATGGAAAACAGGTACGTTTTATTTTACGTCAATTACAGATTATGGATGTGGCACTGGCATTAAAATTTCCAATGATACAGACGTACTCTGGATTTGAAGTTGCTAACCCTGAGAATACAGGACGTTTTGATATTACCCCGCAAGGATTTCATGCGAGTTTTAATCAGCAAGAACAGCAGTATTATATTGACCCGGTAACTCAAGGTAATAGAGAAGTTTATCGAGTTTATAATGCGACTCAAGCTCTGGCTACTGGTAGCAAAAGAATGGGAGATGAAGCGCTATTTATACATTCTTCTCAAAAGTTGAGTGTCGAAAAATCTTCAGTAAGTTTTGGAAGTGAACTACTCTCTTATCGTTTGGCGGTTAGTGCAACAGGTGAGTATACACAGTTTCATCAGGGAACTATTTCAAGTGGCCTGGCCGCGATTGTAACTGCGATAAATCGAGTTAACCAGATTTTTGAAAAAGACGTGGCTATTCGCTTTGTACTGGTTGCTAACAATGAACAGATTATTTATACCAATAGCTCTACCGATCCCTTTGATAATAGTGCTAGTGATATCAGTGTTACCCAGGGAGTCATTGATAGTATTATTGGTAATGCTAACTATGATATTGGCCATGTTTTTGGAACAGGCGCAGGAGGTGTCGCAGGAGTCGGAGTGGTATGTGGTAACTCTAAAGCTCTGGGCGTTACGGGCTTACCTTCGCCCATTAATGATATTTTTTACGTTGACTTTGTTTCTCATGAAATTGGGCATCAGCTCAGCGCAAGACATATCTTTAATGGCGGTGTTGCAAGTTGTTTTTCAAACAGAACTGCCAGTTCAGCTTACGAACCTGGAAGCGGCTCTACTATTATGAGTTATGCGGGTTCCTGTGGTACGCAAAATCTTCAGAACTCCAGTGATGCCTACTTTCATTCTCACAGTATTGAGCAGATGCGTACGTTTGTTACTCAGGGAGGCGGCAGCGTATGTGGCACATCTTCATTATTAAATAACACACCGCCGGGGGTGAGTGCAGGTGATAATTTTGTGATTCCAGTGCAAACACCATTTGTTTTGAGTGGCGCAGGTAATGATATCGACAGTGTCGATATGAATCGATTAAGTTATACATGGGAGCAGCTAGATCTTGGGCCTCAGACAACGGCGACCAGTCAGATGATTGATGATGGTCTACGGCCTTTGTTTCGTACTTACTCTCCAGTATCTTCTGCAGAAAGAACTTTACCGCAGCCTGGTAAAGTAATTGCTGGAAGTAGTAGCTTTGATGAAGTCTTACCAACTACCAGTCGTGCCCTGAATTTTCAATTGACGGTTCGCGATGGTCGAGGTGGGGTTAATATGGCGACAATGTCAGTTTTGGTGGATAACAGTGCCGGGCCGTTTTTAGTTACCAGTCCGCAAACTAATGTTAATGTGAATGGTGGAACACCGTTTGCGGTGAACTGGAATGTGGCAAATACAGATTCTTCCAGCGTTAATTGTCAACAGGTTGATATCAGCCTGTCAGATAATGGTGGGGTTTCATTTGATTACCCTGCGCTTGATAATACCGCCAATGATGGTAGTGAAACGATCACTCTGCCAGGTATGAATACTTTGTCAGCAAGGGTAAAAGTAAGTTGCTCGAATAATCACTTCTTTAACATTTCTCCTGTAAACTTTTCTGTTGTCACTGTTGGTGTTCCTGTCATTACCAGCCAGTCTTCGTTAACAACAACTGAAGAGCAGCCTGTTACTATTCTTTTATCTAACATTAATGTCTCAGATAGCAATAATAATTTTCCTGATGATTTTAGCCTGCTTGTTTTAGCCGGAGAGCACTATACTTTTAACGGTAATATAGTAACACCAGCAAAAGATTTTGACGGTTTACTGGATGTTAATATAAAAGTAAATGATGGTGTTTTTGATAGCCCTGTTTACGTTTTTCAGATTAATGTCGCTAATATAAATGATCCACCGTCGATACAATCTACTGTTCTTCATTTAGCAGGAGACGAAGATACATTGATAGAAATCAGTTTATCTGCTTTGAATATTCTGGATGTTGATAGCAATCACTTTAGCCTGATAATCATGAACGGTGAAAACTATACTGTGGCGGGTAACCATATTAAACCTGACGCTAACTTTAACGGATCTTTAACGGTTGAGGTTAAGGTAAATGATGGCGAGTTTGATAGTAACGTGGTTCAGATTGATATGCTGATTAATCCGGTGAATGATGAACCAATTGCTGTCGCAGATGCTATTTCAGTTGAGCAGAACAGTATTGGTAATTTGATTAGCGTATTGAGTAATGATTCTGATATAGAAAACAGCAATGAACTCAGTATTACCGGTTTTACTTATCAGGGAAATAGTAAACTCGGCATCTCTGATGATAAACGAAAGGTTAGTTATACCCCCGCATCTGGCTTTTCCGGGAGTGAAGTTGTTTTGTACCATATTCAAGATGCTCAGGGTGGTAAAAGCTCTGCAAGTCTTTCGATAACGGTTATACCGCAAGAGAACAGTGGTGGCGGAGTCATTTCGTTCTACCTGGTCATTCTGCTGTTTTTTCCAGTCATTCTTCAACAGGCGACTTTATTTCATAACAGGCAGGCACCCTGATGATTGCTATTAATCCTGTTCAAATTATGTATCTTTCTTTGCTCTCTGTTTTGTCGGGGTGTGCGCATCAATCGACGAGTAGTCTGATACCTGAAAATGATATCACGGTTGTTAACCAGCACTCAGAAGGTAAGAAGAAAACAGCCAGAATTGAGACGATACCGGTGATTCGTGTTTCTGCTCAGGAAAAGAAGGCGATTCAGGCATTGAGCTGGGTTAAAACGGCTCAGGTTAATGAAGATATCAAAAAGGCTATCGAAAACAGCGATTTCCGATTCTGGGTCATTGCAACCCGGATAACCACCATTCCAGGCGTTAATTTTAAAAGTCAGAATATTCTAAGTTATCGTTGTGGTCAGAAGTCTCTTCCTGGAATGGGCGATATTATTTATAGCAAGACGCATCAGAGTTATTATCAGCAAGCACTGACTTACGCAAAGTCCTATAATCAGAAAATGGAAAAGCTGTGTCTGGCAAAAGTCCCCTGAACACTGAACTTGTCAGCCAGGGAGTTTGGGTATAAACGTCCCTGTCTGGTAAAATTGTTAGTGCTCACTTCGATGTTTGTGCTGTAGTCCTTTTAAGAAGTTGCGTAAAACCTGAGTTTGGCACTCTCGATATTGCCGATGTCCGGGTTTACGAAAAAAAGCACTTAATTCATGCTTACTTAAACGAAAATCGACTTGTTGAAAAATATCAAGGACATCTTCTGCCTTCAAATTCAACGCAATTTTTAGTTTATTAAAAACAAGGTTATAAGTTAAACGTTTTTCCGGTTCTATCTGTGGGCCGTCGCGTTTTCCCCGTTTTTTGTTTATAAACCCATTTAAAAATATTGCTAACTGAGTATCTGAGCACTTTTTAAAGGCAGAATCTTCCTCATCTTTCAGCCAGTCACAAACATCTGTCCGGCTTACTTTATGTTCCGCCTGGGCAAATATATCAATCATTTTATTATCGTCTAAGTCAAAAATATAACGAAGACGGCGTAAGATATCATTATTAGTCATTCAATTTCCTCAAATAGAAAACTTATATGCTGATTATAACCATGGCAAATTACAATCAGAGCAAAATCTATTCATTTATAGTTGCAATATGCTTGTTAGTTTAACAAATCGACAGCTAACATTGCTAATTGAATTTAGATCACTTTAGATATAAAGTGGCTACCTGCCAGAGACTTTAATGTAAATGTTACAAGGCGTTAAATATTTCAGAATAAGCGGAATATTTTCTGTTCTCTGAACGTCAGTTGTTGCAGGATAAAAATAATCAGTTAACAGGACACGCTAAATGTTAAAAAGTATGTCAAAAATAATGACGCTTTTCATTATTCTGCTTATTGCAGGTTGTACTTCCGATGAAGAACGCTGGCTTAATAAGCTGGAGTCACGAGCAGCTGACGCCAGCCGAGAAATTAGTACGCTGGAAACTCGTCTGGCACAGGGGACTTTACCTAATGCACGGTTACTGTCCCAGTATGCGCGATATGTTAAAAGTCACAATCCAGAACTATCGGAAATAGCCGATACCCTTGCTGTAGAAGGGACGACAGAGAGCCTGATGTTTACTAACCTGAAAGCTCGGTTACAGACTGTTAACTCTCAAATTAAAAAGGCTGCCAGTCAGGGCGAACAGGCTTCTGTTGCTGCCTGGCAAGAAATTGATGCGATTTTCTCTGGTGCTCGCAGTAATAACTTTAATATGATGTTAACCGATCAGATCAATGTGCTGGCGGATATGTCTGATGGTAAACTGGGGCGCGTTGAATCTTTAAGCAAGCAAGCGAGCCTTGCTGCCAATAAAAGCACAGATTTTGGACATGGTAGTCAACTGGTAGGTAATCCAAACTACGGACGTTGGAAAACAGATAGCTCAGGCAGTTCTGCGTGGCAGTGGTTTGCTATGTATGCGATGTTCAGCAGTATGCATCGTAGTCCGATATATTATGACCGCTGGTCTTATGGGCGAGATTATAGTTATTATGGCTCTGTTGGCAGACATTATTATAACTCTCCGAAACAACGTACTGGTCAATCACAGGTTAATAAGCGATATTCGGATAAATTTGCGAATAAAGGGAAGAAATTCCAGAGTCCCTACGCAAAACCTAAAGCGACCAGCGCAAAAGTTGCGCAGCAACGTCGAAATATTGCCAAGTCCAGTTTTCAATCCAAGTACTCTCGTAACAGTCGCGGCAGCGCCAGCAGCCGTAATGCGTCATCACGAACGTCTCGTAGCTCTTCCCGTGGTAAATAATCAGGAATAACAAAAAATGAATGAATTTATCTATACCTATCAAATCAGCATTTTTTTAATTAACTTTGTGCTGGCGGTTATTGCAATCTGCGGTACGAGAACAATACTGAGCCGAATTACCGGCGTGAATACGGCTCAGGAATTGTCACAAAAAGACAACTTTGCATTTGGTATTGCGGTTGCCGGGGGAGCTCTGTCGATTGCAATCATTCTTCTGGCGACTCTTTCAGGTGACTCTGCTGCCACGCTGATACAGGAGACGGGTAATGTGGCTGGCTATCTGGTTGGTGGCATTATACTTCTGATGGTTGGTATGGTGATTAACGATAAAGTCATTTTTAGTCATTTTTCACTCAAAACCGCTATTAAAGAGCATAACCTGTCAGCAGGTATTGTTCAGGCGGCCAGTATGATCGCTTCGGGAATTTTAATTGCTAATGCCATGGAGTGGGAAACTACTGGCGATATTATGCAGGCTTATGTCATTTTACCCATATTTTTTGTTTCATTAATTATCCTGTTTATCATTTCCAAAGTGCGTGGGGTTATTTATAGCAAGCGAAATGCGGGTAAAAGCCTGCAACAGGCTTTGGCGGAGGATAATGCAGCGCTGGCAATTCGATATGCCGGTCATCTTGTAGGAACTGCTCTGGCAGTAGGTGCCAGTAGTAGCTGGGTGAGTTATCTGACTGCTGCCAAATTAACCTCAGTCATTAACTGGACGATTATCGCTATCATCATCACTTTGGCAATGGCACCGGTTGCCATGCTGGCCAGGCGTTTTATTCTGGCCGGGATTAATGTTTCAGAAGAAGTTGATCAGCAAAAGAATATTGGAATAGGCATCATTGAAGCGGTTATCTTTATTGCGATCGGTTTTGTATTCAGAGGGTTGGCTGCTTAATGCCCTCTGCGCTCAATGATAACTTGTCCAGTAACTTGTCTGGTAACTTGTCTGGTAACTTGTCTGGTAACTTGTCTGGTAATGGGGGCTCTGATAGTGAGCCACTCAACAAGTCTTCGGATAGCAGCTTTTCTACCCATTTGAGCCCGAACAAGCGAAACCTGGCAGGTCATGATTTTCTCCTGCTCAGTAGTATGCTGATTCTGGCGGCTTGCGGTCTGATATATGAGTATTTACTGGCGCACTATGCCAGCCGCGTGATCGGTGCTGTAGAAAGCACAATATATGGTATGATTGGTATCATGATTGTCTCGATGGGTCTGGGGGCATTTTCAGCGAAATGGATTAAAAACCCTTTCCAGGGGATGGCATGGCTTGAAATCTGCATTGGGCTGTTAGGTTCCTTTGCTGTGTTGATTATGGCGTCTATGGTGGCGCTGTCCTATACCCTGCCCCATTGGTTGGCAGATATGTATGATCTTCATCCTTCTGTTTATACCAGTGGCGGAGTGATCGAATCATTAAAAGCCGCTGCTTTTTACACGCCCTTTATCATTGGTTTTGTGCTGGGATTTATGATTGGAATGGAAATTCCCCTTGTCGCTCGAATCAGAGAATTAATTCACCGGAAACATCTGGTTAATAATACCGGAACTATCTATGGGGCGGACTACATTGGCGCAGGTATTGGCGCCGCTATCTGGGTGTTTTTCTGTCTACAAATCCCCGTTATGACCGCTGCGGTAGCAACTGCTGTTGCTAACCTGTTGGTAGGTGTTGTTTTTTTAAAATGTTATCAGAAGGAAATGCCTCATAAACTGGCTTTATGGCTGGCGAATTTGTTAATGGGAGGTGTTGTACTATTATTGGCCAGTTTTGGCTCGCAATGGGTGGAAAAGCTCAACTATACGCTGTTTGAAGATACGCCAGTCTATACAAAGGTTACGCCTTATCAACACTTAACGGTAACACAACGAATTGTTGGCCACGGTTTGCCAGAAGTGACCAGTTTATACATTAACGGGCGGTTACAGTTTTCCTCCAATGACGAGCATGTCTACCATAGTTACCTGACTTACCCTGCCTTGCTGGCTTCGGCCAGACATGACAATATCCTGGTCATTGGTGGCGGAGATGGACTGGCAGTCAGAGATATTCTAAACTGGAACCCTCAGTCGGTTACACTGGTTGACCTTGATAAAGATATGGTTGAAATGTTTCAGGGGAAAAGTGCTGATTTACCCGAATCACTTGCAAAAACGCTGACGACACTGAATAAAAATGCATTAAATAATAAAAAAGTGAATATAATCTATGGTGATGCGTTTATAGAGATTGAAAGGCTGATATCAGAGCAAAAGGTGTTTGATAGCATCATTGTCGATTTACCTGATCCTGGCCACCCGGATTTAAATAAGCTTTATAGTGATTTATTTTATTCGAGATTAAAACAGGTATTGAGTGGTGATGGTGTCATTGCAGTGCAATCAACCTCACCTTACCATGCTAAAAATGCTTTTATATCAATAGGTAAGACTTTGCAATCAGTTGGGCTCAATACCGAGCAATACCATACGAATGTCTCTACTTTTGGGGATTGGGGTTGGAGTATCGCAACAAAATATGGTCAATCAGCTCGGCAGCGCATAGAGCAGATAGATCAATTGCCAGTTGCTGATCCGCTAATCTCAAAAGAAGCAATTATGGCGGCATTTGTATTTGCCCCTAACTTTTATAACCAGAAAGACATGATAAAGGTGAATAAAATTGGTGAGAATACAGTTTATCAATATCACCAGCAGGCCTGGTCAGAATTTGATGGTGTTTTTTACTCAAATCCGCCTCAAATCAATTTAAACGGACAACAGGCAAAATAAGCCTTGTCAAAAATCAATCCACCAACAGGTGATAATTAACGACCAATGGAGACAACAATGTCACTCGATCTTAATGAACTTTGTTTACAACTTAATCAATTTGAGTCTTCCGAAGGAAACACCTTTAATGCTCAGGTTAACGATGATTTAATAGAAGTTACCTGTTCTAATGCGGAAGATTTCCCTATTTATGTTTCTTCCAGCGAAGAGCAGATTCTGGCAATTTCACATTTGTTTACAGAAGATAATATCAAAGCAGATGAAATTGATAACCTGAATGATTTATTATTAAAGCTATCACCAGCGATTCCACTGAGCGCATTTGGTAAAGAAGGAAAGTTGTATTTTATTTATGGTGCCATGCCACTGGGGACTTTATTTAGTAACATTGCGCATGAGCTGGAAGTACAAGCTGATAACACAGTTGAAGCATTAGAAACGCTTCAGGAATTAATGGTTTAATTAGAGAGGAGACAACATCATGGGAATTATTTCAGATTTATTTAAAGCCATTAAAGGCGGTGCAAACGAAGTAGGTGAAGCTATTGTCGACACTCAGGCCATTCGTATTTATGAGCAGGATATTCGCGAAGCGGAAGATGCTATTCGTAAAGCAAAAGGGAGTTTAACTCGATTAAAATCCAGTGAAATTGCATTAGCCAGAAAAGTCAGAGTGATTGAAGATGATATTGCTGATTATGAACAAAAAGCGGTTTCTGCGCTAGATGCCGCCAATGAAGCGCTGGCAATAGAAATTGCGGAAAGAATCAGTTCTTTAGAGGAAGAGCTGGCTCCGCTTAATGAAGAGTTAGCAAGTTTAAAACGTGATGTGCTGGGAATTAATAAAACGATTAAAAATCGAGAAAAGACCATTGCAAAAAATAAACGTGAACTCGATAAAGTTAAAACGGTTGATCTGGTTCAAAAAACGACTAAAAGTATTTCAAATAACCTGGCGGCAACGAACAGTACGACTAATAGTGTAAAGCGCTCTCTGGATCGAATAAAAGCCAAACAACAGCGCCATACTGACGAAATGGCTGCTGGAGAATGGCTGGAAGAAGAAAACTCCGCTGATGATCTGGATAAGAAAATAAAAGCGGCAGGACTTGGTGGTCAATCAGCGGGAAGCAGTGATGTTCTCGCAAGACTGAAAGCTAAGTCTAAAGCTAAATAAAATTAGTCAGATCAGTAAGCAGGAATATTCCCTGCTTACTGACTGCTGCTCCACAGGCTAATAGTTTAATGAGTTTGGGTATACAATAGAATTGCTTGAATATTAACTGAGAATTCAGCTGGAAAAATGACATGTTTAAAAAACTGGTAAAATCCTGGACGTCAAAAAAAAATGATGAAGAAATTCGCAATATCAATAATGTGTCCGAGTTAACGGTTGGTGATATTATTTCTTTTAAGGAACGCAGTGAACTGCCTGGTTGTCTACAGGGAATCGACGCTGAAGTAGTTGCCATTTCCTGTTATGAATATCAGGATTGTCAGGAAAAGGAATTGACACTTCGCACGCCAGAAGATGAAACAATTTTTTTATCACGACAGGATGAGGATGGGGAAATTTATCTGGCACTTTCAAGAAAGCTATCACATTCTGATATTACTTCAATTTTAGACAGTGAAGCCTTTGCCGATGTATTTGATGAAGATTTTAATGCGCAGGGGCTGACAATCAATATTGACAGTAGCAGTGCTTTTTATGACTGGATGAGTGGCACTTATCAGCAAACGATTAATGGTAATACCGGTTTTTTTCATAAGGGTAGTAAGACACCAAAAGGTCGGGGGGAGCAATTTATAGAGCATTATTGTGAATCCAGTGATGAGGATTTTGGCTTACAAGTTGAGATTTATCAAGATGGAACGACCGAGGTATTTGCCATTAAAGAATGTAGTGAAGCGGTCATACAGGACCTCTGGCCAAAGAGTAAAGAATAAAAAACAAAGAGTCATATTGTGACGAAACTAAGTCTTAGATTATTTGCTGTGGTTAGTCAGATGGGTTAGTTGTTTTTTTAGGTGTAAAAAACGTTTCAATGCCAGAGAACAGTAACTTTTCAAATTCATCTGCGGGTACCGGGCGGCTAAAGAAGTACCCCTGGATTGAATCGCAAGCCGTAGATTTCAAGTAAGCCACTTGTTCTTTGGTTTCAACCCCTTCAGCAGTAATACGTAATCCCAGATTTTCAGCAAGAGAAATAATGGCATTTGCTGTGGCAATATCTTCAATGTTTTTAGGAATATTCATAATAAAACTTCTGTCAACTTTTAACCGACTCAGTCTTAGTTTTCTTAAATGACTCATTGAAGAATAACCGGTCCCAAAATCATCAAGAGCGAGACTGATACCCAGCTGCTTTAATCCGTCCAGTTTTAATATAGCGCTATCAATATCTTTCATGATGGCTGTTTCTGTCAGCTCCAGTTCCAGGTATTGAGGGGCTAGCTGCGTTTCTTGTAAGACTGCTTTTACGGAATTGACGTAATTATCCAGGCTTAGCTGACGCGCCGACATATTAACTGACATTTTTATCGGTCGATGTCCCTTATTTTGCCATTGCATTGTTTGTTTGCAGGCTTCTCTTAAAACCCAGTCACCAATTTCACCGATGAGCCCAATTTCTTCAGCGATAGGTATAAATATATCAGGACCTACAAAACCCAGTACAGGGTTATTCCAACGAATCAGTGCTTCCGCGCCGGTAATCTCTCCATTTTTGACATCAACAACCGGTTGATAGTTAAGCGTAAACTCATTAGCATCAGAGGCCATGCGTAATTGCGCGCTAATTTTCAATTTTTTCTTTGCTTGTAAATCCAGCTCAGTGGAAAAAAATCGAAAAGTACTTTTGCCTTCATCTTTTGCATGATACATCGCTCTGTCTGCACTTTTTAACAAATCTGCGGCGTTGTCTCCGTCTACTGGTGAAATTGCAATACCAATACTGTTGGAAACATAGATTTCGTCGCCGTCGATGACAAAAGCGCGTTGCATGATAGCAAGTAATTTTTCGGCCAGAACAGTTATCACTGTGGGTGTTTCGACTGATTCGACAATAACAACAAATTCATCACCTGCAATTCTTGCCAGTGTATCATCAGCTCTTAATTCACCAGAAAATCGTTTGGCGATTTGTTTGAGTATTTCATCCCCATTGTGATGACCATAGGTATCGTTAATTTCTTTAAAATTATCAATATCAATGAATAATATTGCAGATTGTTTCTTTAAGCGCTTTGAGTGTGTCAGAGTATGTTGTAATCGGTCATTACATAAATCACGATTGGGAAGACCCGTTAAACTATCAAAAAAAGCCATTTTTTTGATTTTACTTTCGGCCTGAGAGCGTTTTTCAAATTCAATTTTTAAATGTTTGCTATTACGAACCACCATTGCCGTCAGTGCAAAAGACATAATGATGGCCAGTGCGAATAACTCATCAAGTTCCCAATCTTCATGTTTTTCGCTGAGCTCTACCAGATATTCGAAAGCATCGTGTTCTATGGCGAATAAATAGACGATCAGCGCCAGAGCGGTAATAGAAAGAGCCTCCCAGAAAAAGCGAGAATGTTTTTTAACAAAAATAAAATGATGGAACTGCTTAAAGTATTTAGAAAAACTCATATTGTATTTTTATGCTCACTGAATTGTCATGTATTTCTTCTTCATCACCAATGGCATAAGCCATACCCAGAATCATTTCATTTTCAAACTGGTAGTTTGTACCAAAAGATAGTACTGATGACTTTTCTTCTTCAGTGACCCCAGCCTCTTCTTCTTCCTCATCCTCTACCAGATACTCTAGCTGAATTTGCCAGTTATCGCTTAATGGCAAGACAAAACCAACGCCATAGCTCAGTTCTGTTTCGTCGCCATTATCGCCAATACCATAACCCAATGACGCATGTAAAAAACCAACATCGTCAAAGTATCGACTGAGGCTGACAAATGCTTCATAGCCCCACTCCTCTGAACGAATGGGCGCTTTATCGGATGAGGCGGCCACTTCTACACCAAAACCTGCGGTAATGGCTGGTTTTGATTCATCTTCCTGAACCAGTTGATAACTGATGGCGATCTCCGGGTTGCCGACGGTTGACGAGTTAGTCGTTGAATTGGTGTTGCGAAGTGTGGTTTTTTGATATGGGAGTTCAAACTCAAGTTGTAATCGGTCTGTTATTCCATATTCAACGCCAAGATCAAAGGATTTATTTTTTGAGTCAGGATCGCCTTCTATCTGTTGAAAACTGGTTTGAGAGATTTTTGCGGCAACCTGCCATTCCCCTTCTTCCTGGGTGTATGCCTCTTCCAGTAGAAAAAGGAAGTCCTGCTCTGTTGATTCGTCATCGTCGTCAGCTGCATAAGTCAGGTGAGCTGGTAAAATTAGCAATATCATTAGAGACTTAAGCAGGAATTTTAGATGTTTTTTTAGAATCAGCAAAAAAAAATGGTTTCTCATTGAGCTTTCGCTCCTTTAACAGAGTGACAGATGGTCAGGGGTTTCTATCCATTGTTCAGTTTGATCGAAAGTCATCACAAAAAGTTGATAGATGAATATGAAATAACTATCAGAAAGTGTAGTTCGTTCTTTGTATAGTACAAATGCAGATTGAATAAATAATCAGAGGTTAGGCTGGTGACTGGCTATTATTTCGTTTTGATATACCTGAGACAGGTAATGGTCTGAAAATTAAGGCCATTACCTGCATTTTAAGGCTTGGATTAAGTCAATTGCAGTGTTATTCAGAGCGTTGGGCAGCTTCTTCCATTTCTCTTAAACGAGCCTGATTTTCCAGTACCTGCCTTTCAGTCTCTATTTGAATGGCTTTTGCCCGTTTAACGTAGTCCTGGTAGGCGGGAATGGCAACGGCAGCCAGAATACCAATCACTGCAGCGGTCTGATAGCCTCCTCCACCATGAATGATATCGAATACACTTTGTTCAAAGACAAATTCAAGTGAAATATAAGGTTGGGAAATATTTAATGAAAATCCCAATGTTCCTTTGTCGGAAAAACCGAGATCAGCGGCTACAGGCAAAGAAAATACATCAAATTCAGCGCCACTGATATCTGCAACCAGACTGACTAGCTGTATATAGAAATGGTATGAGGAACGTGAAAGTTTATCTGAGGTGAAGCTAAAACCCAGTAGTGCTGATGCCATTTTCTGTTGTTGTGAGGAGTCCAGCCAGCTCTGTAACAATACTCTGTCTTGACGTGATGCTCTTTCAAATAGTGCCTGAGGTACATTGGCCAGCAATATAAATCCGGCTTCCTCTGTCCAGTAATAATGACTTTTCAAGTTGTTGAATAGCTTTTTAACCACTGGAGATGCGCGATTAAATTGTTCACCAAGATCTTCAGCCATTATCATCGGGGTTGTAACATAGTGGACTTTTAATCCATTTTTCTCATGAGAGCGATATTCCAGTATGCCTTTAGATTCCAGTGACTGGATTAACTGATAGAACTGTTGCTTGTTATTTAAACGAATGGCCGCAAAATCACCCACACTGTCGGAAAAATAAAAAACCTCAGGTCCCAGTATGGCTAACAATTCCTCCAGTGAAAATTCGAGGGATTTTTGAACTGATTTTTTAAACTTTCTGTAATTTCTCGGTAATCGACCTGATGACTCCTTGATATTATCTTCAATTTTCTTTAATGATTGAGCTGTCGGAATTGCAAGAGAGGCAAACGCACCAACCTGACCTATTGCAGCCAGTTCAAACTGATTATCGATATCGGGTAAAAACTGTCGAACCCCACCTTCAGGATTGTCTAGCAGAACTTTTAACCGAGCCTTGCCATTACTGGTACCATAACCCAGCGCAGCGCCATTCATTTTATTAATGCCTGTTTGTTCTATCATTCTGATATCAGAGGATGATAAAAAACCTTTTGCTACGGGGTAAAGGGTTTTGGGGTTAAACCAGCCAAAAAAGCCCAGTCCACTACTATCAATTTCCTGTTCAGCGGCATACATTGCATGTTCAGAAGATTTTGTCATTGTTGTTAATAGTGTCTTCATGGTTTCAACCGAAACCCCCATACCGGCCATTAATATCAGCTCTCGTGTATTGCTCGAAAATTGATAAAAAATCTGAGTTCCCTGAATTGTTAGTACACCGGAGCCGTTTGCATCCGTTGGCTGATTAACCTGAATATTTTTTTCACTGCTTATTGCGGCAGAAAATGAAGCTTTAAAAGTGTCCAGATTGCTATCTTTCAGGTGTGAAGCTAGCAATACAAGAGGCATCATCTGACCTGCATCGGGTTGAACAAAAGCAATTTCTACTGGACCATCTAGCTGGTTAATCAGAAATTTATTTAATAATGAGTTGGCGGACAATTCAGATAAGAGGCCGTTTTTAATGCCTTCCTGGATCTTTTTTAATTGTTCAACGTGAGCAGAGTTGCCTTGTGCATATTTAAACCCGTTACTCTGGCCGGAAAAAATAAACCATGGTGACGGAACTCTCAGGTATCCCAGGGTATTTTCTGGTAGCTGGTCTCTTAACCAGGCTTTGCTTGTCAGGTGTTCCAGCTTAATATAGGACGCTGGTTTTGAAGTGGTTGACGCATCTTCTGGCGCATCGCTACAACCTGTTGTCAGGCAAAATACCCCCAGTAAACAGCAGAGAGTACGAAATAAATGCATAGTGTATTCCTTATTTAAATAGTGATGTTATCAATTAACCTGAAATCAAGCTTTAAGCACAGGTAGCCTTTTGTCGACATTGATTATAGTCGAATAAAGCGGTTCATCGTTTAAGAATCTTTACATTATTCATGTGGTTAGCCAGAGCTGAGTTTTTATTGCTTACCGGTAATCTGGTTGTTGGCGTATTACCGCTGATGGTTTTCTTTTGGGAAAAGGCTATGGCGCCTCGTGCTATACTGATTTTATCTGACACTTTCGGTAATTAAATAATCAATTCATGAATGAAGATACTTTCTGGCAATTAGTACAGACGGGTGATAATTTTGCGGAACCGCAGGAAATAGCTGAAAACCTGAAAATAAAACTGGCTAAGTTAAACAATCAACAACTCGCTGAATTTGATCGATATTTTGCCATTAAGATGCGCTATTCATATACCTGGAAGCTTTGGGGAGCTGTATTTGTCATTGCGGGTTGTGATTCAGAATATGCTTTTTCTGAGTTTCGTTGCTGGTTAATCTCTCGTGGGCAGGAGGTTTTCGAAAAAACCTGTAAAAATCCGGACTGTCTCGCGGGTTTTAATGTGATACCGGTTAAAGATAATCAGCCCTGGCCCTATCTGGATGATTACGATTTGATTCCGGGACTTATTTTTGAAGAACGTACGGGTGAAGAGCTGGCTTTTATACCTTCCGGGCAAAACCAGCCAGAAGGTAAGCGTTTTAAAAATAAGGCTTCTGCATTAAAGTTAACCTATCCGAAACTTTTTTCTTTGTACTGGCATCAGTAGCTCCTTGTTTTAGCAATTCCCCTGTCAAAAAGTGATTAATCCCAGATACAGACAGCTTTTGGTCATTCAGCCGATTGGTTCAGGCTAATCATACTATACTGAAGATTTAGTCGTTTATTTTCTGTTATGGGAATAATTTGTGGAACTGATTCAATACTTAAAAATTCTGGTTGATAAAGATGGCTCGGATCTCTTTTTGTCGACAGGTGCACCACCCAGTGCAAAATTTCATGGGAAATTAATGGCGATTGACCGTAAAATCATGCAGCCAGGTGATGTTAAGAAGATGGCTTACGCATTGATGGATCAGGAACAAATTGCCGAGTTTGAACATAAACCGGAAATGAATCTGGCTATATCTGAGCCAGGTGTTGGACGTTTTCGGGTCAATATTTTTCAGCAGCGTAATCAGATATCTATGGTTATTCGTTCCATTAAAGTCGAAATTCCTAACTGGCGCGCTTTACAGTTGCCAGATATTCTGCCCAAGTTAATTATGCAAAAGCGCGGGTTAGTTTTATTTGTAGGAGGAACCGGTTCAGGTAAATCAACCTCTCTGGCGGCGTTAATTGATTATCGCAATGCTAATTCTGCAGGACATATTATTACCATTGAAGATCCTGTTGAGTATGTCCATCAGCATAAAAAATCAATTGTTAATCAGAGAGAAGTGGGTGTTGACACTGATAGTTACGAAGATGCATTAAAAAATACACTTCGTCAGGCTCCGGATGTCATTTTAATTGGTGAGATCAGAGATCAGGAAACCATGGAGCATGCCCTCGCGTTCGCTGAAACGGGACATTTGTGTATCTCCACTTTGCACGCCAATAATGCTAATCAGGCACTTGATAGAGTGATTAATTTCTTCCCTGAAGAGAGGCATAAGCAGCTATTTCTGGATCTATCATTGAATTTGCAGTCATTTGTGTCACAAAGATTGATTCCCACTGTTGATGGGAAGCGCTGTGCGGCGATTGAAATACTGTTAGGAACCCCCAGGATTTGTGACTTGATAAAAAAAGGTCAGATCGACGAAATAAAAGAAGTGATGAGTAAATCAGAAAATCAAGGCATGCAAACTTTTGATACGGCGTTATTTAAGTTATTTAATAGTGGTAAAATAACCCAGGAAGAAGCACTTAAAAATGCTGACTCAAGGAATAACCTGGCTTTGAAAATTCGTTTAAGCAAGAGTGATGACAGTAAAGAACCATCAGTTGAAAATAAAGCTGATAACAAGCCTGATGAAAAGACCGTTGTTTCTGACAAAACAGATGAAAAACCTTTACCAGACAGTCAGCCGGAGAGTGACGCTGTAGAAGAAAAAGAAGTGTCAGGTCAATTATCTCTGGAACCCAGACACCATAAAGTTAACTTTGGGCCCAAAGATGAGCCGCAGTAGCCCTCCTCTGATTTAAATAAAAAATAACAAAGGAATCTAATTTGTCCAGATTAACCCAGGAACTTACCGACGAACACGAAGCAATAATTACAAAACTCAATGATATAAAACGTGCAGGAATCAGCTCTGTTGACGGGCAGAAAAAATTGCAGATGATAAAGTTCAGTTTACTGGCTCACCTGCAAAAGGAGGATACCCTACTTTATCCCCGGTTAGAAAAGGAAGCTAAATCAAATGATTCTTTGCAAAGAACGCTTGATATGTTTGCCAGTGATATGGAAGCAATAACTCACATAGCCATGAATTTCTTTGACAAATATTCCAGTGGTGGTTCTGGTGAACAATTTGCCAGAGAGTTTGGACAGTTATTCGCCACGCTTTCAATCAGAATTAAAAAGGAAGAAAAGATAATCTACGCAAAATATGATGAAATAACCTGAAAAACGCCTATTTCAATGATGTTTAGTTTATACTCTGCAGGTAAAATGTAAGTCTTACAGGGCGTTTGGGTAGTTCATTTTGCGAACCTGAATTCAGAATAAATAATACGATATAAAAATAGTTAAATATAAACAATCGTTTAAGCTCTGGTTAATCTATCCTCGTTAGCGGAAATGAGTGAATAACGAAAATTTTTTGGGGTTTTCAATCAATGCCTGATAACAGTGCAGAAATAAAGGGCAGTCTTTTTCCATTATCAGTCTTACACCTTGAAGATAATGACCTGGAAAAACTGCAACAACAGCTTGAAAGTAAGGTACAACAGGCTCCAGCGTTCTTTTACCGAGCACCTATAGCGGTCAATATTGAAAAGCTTACTGATGCTGAATTGGATTTTGCCGAATTAAAACAAATTATTGAAGCAAAAGATTTTGTTTTTGTCGGTGTTTGTAATGCCGATGACGAGCAGAAACAACGGGCGCATACCGCTGGTCTTGCAACTTTGCGTCAGAATACCCAACCATCCGCGAATAAATCAACGACAACTCGGGAGTCTTCGCCATCCGGTAAAAAAGCGTTGAGTGACGACAACACAGCAGGTTCATTCACTGGTAGCAAGATACTCAGACAAAACGTGAGATCCGGGCAACAAATTTATGCAAAAAATTCTGATTTAACCATTATTGGCTCGGTAAGTAATGGCGCAGAAGTTATCTCGGATGGTAATATTCATATTTATGGCTCATTACGCGGAAGAGCTATTGCAGGTGCTACTGGTAACCTGGATTCAACGATTTTTTGTCACTCAATTCAGGCTGAGCTGGTTTCCATTGCTGGTCATTACTGGTTAAGTGAATCACTGCCAGAAGATAGTTGGAAAAAACCAGTCTATATCAAACTAGAACAAGAGCAGCTGACGATACAGCCGCTCCCATCAATTAATCATTAAAGGAAACCATTTAATGTCACGAGTCATCGTAGTTACTTCTGGAAAAGGTGGAGTGGGAAAAACCACTTCAAGTGCCGCGATAGGTACCGGATTAGCGCTCAAAGGCCACAAAACTGTCATTATTGACTTTGACATTGGTCTGAGAAATCTAGATTTGATTATGGGTTGTGAACGAAGAGTTGTTTATGATTTTGTTAATTTAATTAATGGTGAATCGAATATCACTCAAACATTAATTAAAGATAAACGCGTTGAAAACCTTTTTATTTTACCTGCCTCTCAAACCCGTGATAAAGACGCGCTGACAAAAGAAGGCGTCGGTAAAGTAATCGACCAGCTGAAGCAAGATTTTGAATTTATTGTTTGTGATTCACCTGCAGGTATTGAAGCTGGTGCCATGATGGCACTATATTATGCTGATGAAGCCATTGTAACGACTAACCCGGAAGTATCCTCCGTACGTGATTCGGATCGCATACTGGGCATATTACAGAGTAAATCGTTACGAGCTGAGTTGGGGCAGGATCCTGTCAAGGAACATTTATTGATTACTCGATACAACCCCGGGCGTGTAGATGAGGGAGAAATGTTAGGTGTCGAAGATATTAACGATATATTAGCCGTTAAATTACTGGGTGTTATTCCCGAATCTGCTGCCGTGCTTAAAGCGTCTAATCTGGGTGAACCTGTTGTTCTGGACAAAGATAGTGATGCTGGTCAGGCTTATGCTGATGCGATTGATCGATTGTTAGGCGAAGAAGTTGAGTTAAGGTTTTTAAATGCTGATAAAAAAGGCCTGCTCAAGCGCCTGTTTGGAGGATAATCATGGCTTTACTTGACTATTTTAAAAGCAAGAAAAAAAATACAGCTTCATTGGCCAAAGAGCGCCTGCAAATAATCGTAGCACATGAACGTAATAACAGGATGAGCCCAGATTATTTGCCTGAATTAAAGAAAGACATACTTCAGGTTATTGCCAAATATGTCCAGATTGATGAAAATCAGGTGAGTGTAGAGTTTGATAAAGATGGTGATCTGGCTGTGCTGGAGCTTAACGTTACCTTGCCGGGTAGCAAAACAGGCTAACCAATTGATTGAAAACAATAAATTATAGTGGTTACGCAATGAGTTTCATCAGTCACTGAAAAAGTGGTTGGTGTTAACTTCAACCAGGCATTAAGCTGACTGATTTTGTAGAATAGTCGGGTAAATTGGTGCGGTCAATCGGAGGTAAATTCAGTGTGGCTTTCTTCAACAGTTGAATTAAAACAAGATGAAATAGAACTTATTGCCATCAGGGCACAAGGTGCTGGCGGCCAGAATGTTAATAAAGTTTCTTCTGCAATTCACTTAAGGTTTGATATCAGACAATCGTCTTTACCCGATTCGTATAAAGAAAAACTACTGGCTTTGCCCGATCAGAGAATTAGTAAAGACGGTGTTTTAATTATTAAAGCGCAAAAATATAGAACTCAGGACCGGAATCGAGATGATGCATTAAAGCGTTTATTCACGCTGATAAAGTTAGCGATACACGTTGATAAACCCCGAAAACGGACGCTTCCCAGTCGCGCCTCTCAAAAAAAGCAGCGGGATAAACAGACCAGGCATTCAAATAATAAGGCGTTACGTAAACGAATTGACTATTAATTGAACTATTTGGTGGTGTTAATTTGTTTGCTATCTGTCTGATTTTTAACCAGTTTAGTGCGTGAAGTCGAGTTCAAGATTATTTCCAGAAAGACAGTTTTATCATTAAAACCAATGAAATCAATAGCTTTAATTATTAAAGTAACTGCTGATTAAATTCATAATCTTGTTGACAAGGGAAAATCAGGCTGTTTATAATTCGGGCAGCTTGAAAGTAAGTCTTATATTTATTTATGCCATTTCGATGTTTTATCTTTAGTGTTTTATCTATAGTAGCTCGTCCTGTTCTAATTATAAGTAATTGTGACACTTTTAGCCAAAAGGCCCACCTGGCCCACATTACTCAATATTTATAAATAGGAAAAGATTATGTCTACTACTACTGGTACAGTTAAATGGTTTAATGAATCTAAAGGTTTTGGTTTTATTGAACAGGAAAATGGACCTGACGTTTTTGCACATTTTAGTGCAATCACAGGTTCAGGCTTCAAAACATTAGCTGAAGGTCAAAAAGTTGAATTTACTGTTACTCAAGGGCAAAAAGGTCCACAAGCAGAAAATATCGTAGCAGTTTAGTTATTGATAGATTTTGGTCTTCAGATTTTGTAGCGTATTTATTGTTTGTTACAATATCTGAAGTGAAAAGGCGAAAACTCAGGTTTTCGCCTTTTTTCTTTTCAGGTCCAGGTTGTTTTAAGCATTCATAAACCTGATAATACCAAGCTTGAATGAAAGACACGATTTCTTTCCCTATCCCATTTAACTCCGGCATTCCATGAATAAAACAGATTTCTCTACACTTAACCTTCAACCAGAACTGTTGAAGAATGTCTTGTCTTTGGGTTATGAAACAATGACGCCTGTTCAGGCGCAAAGTTTACCACCTATTCTGCAAAAAAAAGATGTTATTGCACAGGCGAAAACCGGTTCTGGTAAAACCGCTGCATTTGGTCTTGGTTTGCTTAGCTTGCTAAAAGTGAGCCAGTTTCGTATTCAGGCTTTGATTATATGCCCTACTCGAGAGTTGGCCGATCAGGTCGCCAAAGAAATTCGTAAGCTGGCAAGAACAATTCATAATGTTAAAGTGCTTACTTTGTGTGGTGGCGCGCCATTTGGTCCACAGATTGGTTCTCTGGAACATGGCGCTCATATTATTGTTGGTACCCCGGGTCGAATAGAAGAACATCTGACTAAAAACACCCTAAATCTTGCTCACTTAAACCTGTTGGTACTCGATGAAGCCGATCGCATGCTTGAGATGGGCTTTCAGAGTTCGATCGATGCCATTATTGAGCGGACGCCAGTAAATCGTCAGACCTTGTTGTTTAGCGCAACTTATCCAGAGGAAATTCAGAAAATATCGCAAGATATCATGCGTCAGCCAGTAATGATTACTGTTGAAGCTGAGCATGATCATCATAGTATTACTCAACATTTTTTTAAAGTTGACGATAATCAACAACGAATGAAAGCGTTACGACTTTTGCTATTAGATTCTCGACCTGAATCAACCGTCGTATTTTGTAATACCAAGCGTGAAACACAGGAAATTGCTAATAGATTGGCCGGCGAAGGCTTTAGCGTACTTGCTCTGCATGGAGATCTGGAGCAAAAGGAGCGTGATCAGACATTGGTTCAGTTTGTTAATAAGAGTATTTCAATCCTTGTCGCGACAGATGTGGCAGCAAGAGGACTGGATATTGATTCGCTGGATTTGGTTATTAATTACCAGGTTGCTCGTGATACGCAAGTCCATATTCATCGAACCGGCCGTACAGGACGAGCAGGTAAGCAGGGCGTAGCCTGTTCATTATATGATGATAGTGAAGGTTACAAGGTTGCATTAATCGGTGATTATCTGGACCGTATTATTGAATCTGAAGTGCTTCCTGCGGAGCGATCACTAAAATCACTGCCCATAACGTCGTCAATGGTCACTCTACAGATTGATGGTGGTAAAAAACAAAAGCTTCGCCCTGGTGATATTCTGGGGGCTTTAACGGGAGCCAATGGAGTTAAGGGAAATCAGGTGGGTAAGATACAGGTTTTCAGTCAACGAGCTTATGTTGCGGTTTCTAAAGAGGTTGTCAGTCATGCGTTAAATAAGCTGGAAACAGGCAAAATGAAAGGGCGTGCCTTCAGAGTAAGAATACTTAAAAGCTAATCATTAATCGACAATAGAGTTTCAGTAAACTGGATTTTTAAACCGTTTAAAAAACAGTACCAACAAACAGGTAGAGGCTATGGTCGCCAGTGCTAGCCCTGCCATAGGCCAGTATAACGGGGCCAATATTTGAATCTACACCTATAGATATACTGCCGGATGTAATGGCGTCATCAAAATTGACGTCTTTACGTCGACCCCAGACATTACCTTTTTCCAATGATAGCCCCAGATAAACGGGAAACTGAAATGCGCCAAAATCATTGTTTTTCATTCTGTAGTTATAGAGTAATGCGGCAAATGCTTTATAGCGACTTGAAAATTGATTTCTGTTGAAACCAGACAGATTGCGATACCCTCCCAAATCTTGAACTACGGTTGGTAGCTGCAGGTCAGAATCAGTTCCACCCAGTACCACGTGGGTAGCGATACTATGCCGTTCGGACCAACTGGTTGCCCCAATCCATTCAAATGATGCAGCATCACTGGTTTCTTTTGAATTGGCTCCCTTTTCATGAGCTCTCAAATATTTCAGGTTAAAAACCTGGCCTCTGGTTGGGAAAAAAATATTATCCAGCGTGTCATGTCCCAGCTGCAAATAAGGACCATAGCTCTTAATATCTACCTCTCCATCAAATCCGATAATATCGATATTTCCACGTGAGCCTTCGTAACCCAGGCTTGCGATAGACTGAGTATTTATATTCCACCCTAATTCAGTTTCTGTATAAAAATTGGTGTATTCAGTCTGGATAAACTCTAGTTGTTTTTCAGTGTCATTGATATAAAAATTGCGTTGGTGTTGCGTGTAACCCAGTTCTGATCGCCAGTAATATTTTTGCTGATTATCAAATGGGGTATAAAATTCGGTGCTGATATCTGTTCGAGTTCCAAAGATGAATTCACTTCGCCACTCGGCGCCAAATCGATTAATATCAGTTAACGTATAACCCGCGCCCAGTGCAATATCCGAATCACCATCCAGTGACTCTTCAATACTAAGCATCATGTCCAGAAAGCCTGGTCCCCAGGATTTTTCTTTGACGGTGATGATTAAAGTATTCTCCCCATTTTGCTGTTCAATTTCATAGTCAACTCTTTCGTAAACATCTTGAGAATACAGGCGCTTGATATCGGCTTCCAGGGCACTCTGGCTATAAGTCGTTCCTGGTTTAATTCTCAGCGCATTGCGAATAATGTTTTTATCTAGTCGGGTGTTTGTCACAATTTTTATTTTATCCACCAGAAGATTTTTTTCAAGCTTCAATGAATCACGTTTTTGTGCTTTTTCAAAAACGTATTCTGCGTAGAGTTCCTTGCTTAAACTGAATTTGATCAGTTCGTGGTGTAGTTCTTTTGCGGCAGCAGTCCCTAGCGGCAATCCGTCCTTAATCTTTTCGAAATCTCCTGTGCCGATATCTGAGACGTTGGGCTTGATCAATATATCCAGCTCATTAAGTTTTTTCTTTTGAATAGTCGAGCTCGTATTGGTCATATGGGTGACGAGTTGGGCAATAATTGAAAGGTAAGAATCAAGTTCTGACTCTGGGCTGAGCTGGGTGCCAATGTCGACAGCGATAATAATATTCGCCCCCATTTCATTTAGCACATCAATCGGCAGGTTATTGGTAATACCACCATCGGCCAATAATTTACCATCATAAGCGACCGGTTTTAATACGCCCGGCACAGCCATGCTGGCATGCATTGCCGTGACCAGATTTCCGCTTTTAAAAATATAAGGTTTCATATCACCTAAATTGAGCGCAACAGCACGAAAAGGGATAGGAAGTTCGTCAAAATCATTCACATTAATCAGGTTTTTTGTAGACTGCCTGAGTAGTCTCGCCATACTTTCACCCTGTATATAACCCGAGGGAAGTTTGATTTTTTCTCCGTCGAATCCAAGATCAGCATCAATTTGAAATTTATCTCTGATTTTTTTGTTTCTATAAGATAAATCACTTCGTTTTATTTTGTCCGAGTAACCACTCTTCCAGTCAGTTGATAGAAATAGCTGTTCAATTTCAGTGGCAGTCAAACCTGTTGCATAGAGCCCACCAATATAGGCACCTACAGAAGTGCCGGCGATATAGTCAATGGGTATGTTGAGCTCTTCCAGGACTTTCAGCACTCCAATGTGAGCAGAGCCTTTTGCACCGCCTCCACCTAAAGCGAGACCTATCTTACGACGAGATTTATTTCGGTTAAAAGCAGTGCTTTTTTCAATGTCATTTACCTTGATTAATCGTTCGGTTTTATCGGTTTCTGTTGCCTGCAAATGAGAGCAAAATAAAGCAATAGATGAGACAAATAAAAATGATAATAAATTTTGAATAGTGAATGAACTGGTGGATTTTTGAGACAAAAAACTCTCCCGCTATTATTGTTTTTATGATTTCATATTATCTTTTATGAAGTCTATTCTATCATCTTAATTTGAAGACGGTTTGCCATTTTTTTACAGAAAAGGTCTTTAATTGAACGCGTAAAAGTATGGCTTTTGTGACGTTGTTCTCTCTAATAATTAGTCAATTAATTTGAACGTAGAGAAAAAATACTTCCACGTTAATTGAGTGCCTTGAGAACTGGTTAAAACTAAATATA
The DNA here is from genome assembly GCA_016743995.1 of Kangiellaceae bacterium. GTDB lineage: Bacteria > Pseudomonadota > Gammaproteobacteria > Enterobacterales > Kangiellaceae > Aliikangiella. The sequence continues at coordinate 25,388 of JADGFG010000005.1, forward strand.
CAACATTTATGTGAGCCAGTTCTCGTTTTGTTTTTTTATTTCCGCACTAAATATTTTTTACTTAAATCTGATGGTTACGTCTATAATAAGAAGCAAGTTTAATAGCAAAACAGTATATAGTGTCTGGAGAAAAAAAATCCTATAAAAAATATTTTCAACAAATTAAAATGCTGAGAGCGTGTTAAATTATTTGTTCTTTATCAAATTTTTAGTTTTCGTCTGTTTCTTGCCTTTTTATATTTCAAACATCTCATTTTTTATTTTGTTTTTATAACACTGTCATTATTTTATGTTCCTAATTAAATTACGTATTTGAAATTGCTAGATATAAAATTCCCACTTTATTTTGGTAAAAATTACACATCCTGATTATCTATTGCACACAATAAATAAATTATGATATCTCTATAAGTAGTCCGAGAAAAAAATTCGGACATTTAAACAGTTTTTTCTTTACGTCTTACAAGGAGAATTTTCAAAAAAGAACGCTGTTGTTAATATTATAATAATAGATAAGGGTACCAAATAATGAAAAACAATAAACTACTCTTTGCTGTATCAGCAATGCTGATGGGGATCAGCGCTAACATTCAGGCTGCTTCTATGCAGTCTGGGCCAGACTCTCCACAAAAGCCGATTCAGACAAAGTCATCTCATGGTCATCATGAGGCTCACGAAGCTCACGCTCCTTCTTCAGAAACCATTTACAGTCAAAATGCATCACCGCAAACTCAAACCATGTCAATTTCAGCTTTTGGTGCGGCGGCACCAGCGGCGGCTTGTAATGTCAATGCGTTTGCTACTTCAAACTCAACCACATTAATTAATGAAATCAAAACCCAGGGCGCAACCTGCGTTAATGAGTTATTTAATGCCGCTTCAAATATTCAGGTAACCGCTTTTAGCTCTGACAACGTGTATTCAGTGGCTAACCACACGGCCAGCCTGGCCGGTTCTTACACGGGTAATGGTAGTCCAGACATGGAAGCGCTTTATTTATATATCCGTGCTGGTTACTACGTTGAGTTTTATAACAACGGTGTTTCTTTTGTCTCATGGGTAAAACCAGCAGTTAAAGGAGCTATTGACGCTTTTGTTAATAATTCACATTTTTATGATAACAACGATAACCACGGTAAAGTTCTGCAGGAAGTGATTACCTGTATGGACAGCTCTGAACAGCAAGATGTGTATCTTCCTGTTGTTAAAGAGTGGTTAAGTCGCTGGAACCAGAGTTATGCGACAAGCTGGAACATGCGCTCAGCGGTTAACGGTATTTTCACCGTATTATTCCGTGGCCAGTACAACAATAACTTTAAATCGATGGTTGCTACTGATACGACCCTGGTTGCTCGCCTGAGAAGTTTCTCAGAAAGCACCTGGATGGTAAACAGCGAAGCAGAATACCTGATTGCTAACGCGGCGCGTGAACTGGGTCGATTAAAAATGTACACCGGCGCTTCTATCCAGAGTAGTGTAGACGCGGGATTGAACTCAGTCTTCAAGTCGATGGGTTATGTTATGTATGGCTATGGTGACGCTGTCTGGTTAGGCGCTGCGGATACTGCTGACTATTATGGTAACTGTGCTGACTATGGTATTTGTGGATATGGCGCCCAATTAGAGTCTCAGGCTTTATCACAAACTTATACCTGTAGTTCAACCATCAAAATTCGTTCTCAGAATATGACTGCTGCACAGCATTCTGCAGCCTGTTCAAAAATGGGATATGAAGAAAACTACTTCCATAGTAAGTTGCAAACTGGAAATTCACCAATTCCTGGCGATGTTAACACGCAATTACAAGTTAACATTTTCGACAGTGATACGGATTATGGTAAATATGGTGGACCAATCTTTGATATTAATACCAACAATGGTGGTATGTATCTTGAGGGTAACCCTGGACTGGCTGGTAACGTTCCTAATTTTGTTGCCTATGAAGCCAGTTATGCTAATGCCGATCACTATGTCTGGAACCTTGAGCATGAGTATGTTCATTATCTTGACGGCCGTTTTGATCTGGCTGGTGACTTTAATGCACCGACTGCAAAAGTTGTCTGGTGGGCTGAAGGGGTTGCGGAATATGTCGCAAACCAGGATAACAATCAGCGTGCCTACGATACCATTCACGATGGTACTACCTTTGGATTATCAACGATCTTTGCCACAACCTATGATGGTTTTGACCAGGATCGAATTTATCGCTGGGGTTATCTCGCAGTTCGCTTCATGTTTGAAAGACATTTCACTGAAGTTCAGGCGATGAGAAATGAAACCCGTGCCGGTAACTGGAGCGCTTATCAGTCACGCGTTAATAGTTGGGCAAATAACTACAGTAACGAGTTTAATTCGTGGTTACAAACAGTGACACCTGGTACAACTAACCCGCCAGGAAATGTTGCGCCAACAGCCAGCGCTAATGGTCCTTACTCAGGTACGGCTAATGGCAGTATTGCTTTCAGCAGTGCCGGTTCTACTGATAGTGACGGTACGATTACCAGCTACAGCTGGAATTTTGGAGATGGTGCAAGTAGCACACAGGCCAATCCGAGCCATAGTTATGCATCTGCTGGAAACTATACCGCGACCCTTACGGTCACGGATGACAAAGGCGCTACAGGTTCTGCAACAGCGACAGTAACGGTTAATGCTTCTGGCGGTAATGAAATTACCAATGGTGGATCAGTTACCGGCTTATCAGCTAATACGGGTCAAACGACTGCAGCTTACTTTATTGATGTGCCTTCAGGTGCAACTAACCTTGTAATTGCCATTAGTGGTGGTTCTGGTGACGCCGATCTTTATACGCGTCAGGGTAGTGCGCCAACATCAGGTAGCTATAACTGTCGTCCATACGCTGGTGGTAATAACGAAACCTGTACTGAAGCAAATCCAACTGCTGGTCGCTGGTACATGAATGTTGAAGCTTACAGCACATTCTCTGGTGTGACATTAACCGCCAGTTACGATGCAGGACAAGGTAGTAATGTCGCTCCAACTGCGGTAGTTAATGGTCCTTACTCTGGTGATGTTAACGCTTCAATCAGCTTTAGCAGCAACGGTTCTAGTGATAGCGATGGTAGTATTGCTTCTTATAGCTGGGACTTTGGTGATGGAGCGACTAGTACTTCAGCAAACCCGGCACATGCTTATTCGTCAGCGGGTAACTTTACAGTAACTCTGACTGTCACTGATGATGGTGGTTTAACTCACAGTGCATCAACTTCAGCAACAATCAGTTCTGGACCTCAAAACACACCACCCGTTGCCTATGTGAATGGGCCCTATTCTGGTGATGAAGGCGTAGCGGTTGCATTTAGTAGTGCTAATTCATATGACCCTGATGGTTCGGTTGCTTCGTACAGCTGGGATTTTGGAGATGGTTCAAGTAGTTCACAGGCCAACCCAAATCATACTTACGCTGCAGCAGGCACTTATAACGTCACCTTAACCGTTACTGATAATTCTGGCGCTTCGGTTTCAGATACTACAACGGCTTCAATCAATGGTGGTACTCAGCCGGGTGGCATTGCGGATACCTGTTCGGCTCAAGGGCCACAAGATTACATTAGCCTGTCAAGTGGTACGCCGGTTTGTGTAACGTCAGGTGCTGGTGATGAATTGTTCTTCTATTTTTATAACGATGGTGCGACTCAGGCGACTATTCGTACCCAACATGGTTCTGGAAATGCTGATCTTTATTACAGCAATGCGGGATGGCCATCAACGTCATCTTATACGCAATCTTCTGTAATTGGTGGAAATAATGAAATGATTACGGTCAGTAATCTACCGGGTGGCTGGAACTATATTATGGTTAACGGCGACCACAGTGGTGTCTCAATACAAGTGGATTTACAATAGGTACCATTGTATGTGATGCAATAAATTAATTTTTATTGCATCGGTTTTATCCGAGCTTCATAGAATGTTAATTAATGTTTTATGAAGCTCACATAATCTGACCGTATATTGATTGGGTTACTGAAAAGTAACAAGAGTGTGTGAAAAATTCAGGGATAAAATTGATGAAAAGTGACCTTATGATGATCAATTTTATGCCGGTAACAGATTAAGCGTATTGCTTCTTTTAGCAGACGTTTAATAACAAAAGGCATTATGAAAAAGGTTGTATTAATGCTTTTACAAACACATGTTTTTCCAATTTAATATTGGTTAGATGCGATTAAAAAGTACTGGTTGTTTTCAGCGGGCTTTTTATTTCTAACATTTATTATGTAGTTTAGAAGGACATATTTTTATGATTAATGATAGGTAAAAATATGAAATTTAAAAGAAGACTTCTCGTCGCGTCGATGTTGACGATGGGAATGTGCGCCAGTATTCAAGCGGCATCTCAACAATCTATACCTAATACACCACATGAACATGCGCACCATGCTGTTCCCACAATGACTGATGAAAGATCTCCGCTAGCGGAATCACCCGTTAGAGAAGATGCAAATCTTCAAAATCATCAGCCAAATATGGCTTTTCGAACAATGGCAGCCGCTGCCACTTGTGATGTCAATGCCTTTGCAACTTCGAATTCAAGAACTCTGATCACAGAAATAAAAAAGCAGGGTTTTTATTGTGTTAATGAATTATTTAGTGCGTCATCCAGCGTTCAGGAAAGAACTTTCAGTTCGGATAACATGTACTCAGTTGCCAATGAAGCAAGGGGAATGTCGAGCAGATATCAAGGAACTGGTGACGCAGAATTACAATCAATATTTTTATATCTTAGAGCGGGTTATTATGTCGAATATAATAATAGCAGAGTCAGTTTTATTTCCTGGGTTAAACCGGCGGTAAAAAATGCCATTGATGCCTTTGTCAATAATAGTAACTTTTATAATAATGATAATAATCATGGGCTGGTATTACGAGAAGTATTATCAACAATGGATGGCTCTCAACAGCAAGATGTTTATTTGCCAGTTGTTAAAGCATGGTTGAGTCGTTGGAATCAGAGTTATCTTGTTAATGATAATATGGCTCGTGGCGTAAGCCAGATTAATAATATTTTATGGCGTGGCCAGTGGAACGCAAATTTTAGAGCAAAAGTTTCAAATGATAGAGACCTGGTCATCAAGCTTCGTGATTTTGTGACTCGTTCTTACATGATCGGTAGTACAGCAGAGTTTCTGGCGCGAGATGCAGCAGGTGAACTGGCTCGATTCAAGTCTAGACCCTACCAGGGGGCTGCGATTCAGTCTGATGTAGATTCAGCACTGAATTATATTTTCAACTCATCAGGTTTTCGGAAAGTGGGGCACGGTGATGCTGTCTGGATTAAGGCGGCTCATATTTCATCGTATTATAGTCAGTGTTCAACCTATAACATTTGTGGTTGGCGAGAAACAATAAAAGCACAAACACTGCCTCAAACTTATAATTGTACTGGGATTGACATTACAGTGCGTTCACAGGATTTAACGGCTAAACAACAAAGGTCAGCCTGTGCCGTAATGGCCACAGAGGAAGGTTATTTTCATACTAAACTGAGTACGGGTAGTCAACCGGTAGCAGATGATAACAATACCCACTTGCAGATTAATATCTGGAATACTAAACAAGATTACCAGAAGTATTCTGAAGGTGCATTTGCAAATGATACTAATAATGGTGGTATGTATCTGGAAGGTGATCCTTCAAAACCTGGCAATGTTCCTAACTTTGTTGCCCATGAAGCAGACTATGCGAATCTCGATCATCTTATCTGGAACCTGGAACATGAATATGTTCATTATCTGGATGGTCGATTTGATTTGTATGGTGATTATAATGCGCCACCGAGAACAACACCGATTGTCTGGTGGTCTGAAGGAGTGGCTGAATATATTTCCAAAAAAGATAACAACCAACGAGCTATAGATACCATTAATGATGGTTCAACTTTTACTTTATCTCAGGTTATCAACACCACCTATGACGGATTTGATCAGGATCGTATTTATCGATGGGGTTATCTTGCTGTTCGTTTTATGTATGAAAGATATTACAACGAGCTTCAATCAATGCTAAATGAAACGCGTGCTGGTAACTGGACGGCTTATAAAACTCGTGTTGACCGCTGGGGTAGTTATTATGGGAATGAATTTGCAACATGGACACGTGGCCTGACTAATACGACACCTCCTCCTACGGGTAATGTAGCACCTGTAGCAGTTGTCAATGGTCCTTATTCTGCCGCTACTGGAGATGTGGTTAATTTTAGTAGTCGTGGATCCAATGATAGTGATGGACGAATTGTCAGTTATCACTGGGACTTTGGTGATGGCAATGTGAGTAGCGATCCAGATCCTGTTCACACTTATACAAGAAAAGGTAATTTTACGGTTAAGTTGACTGTTACCGATGATGGTAGAAAAACAGGAGCTGATAGCACAACCGCTTCTATTGGCGGAACAACGCCTCCGCCGCCTGTTGGAAACCTGCCTGATGTTTGTGCTTCTGCCGGACCACAAACTGGTGGAACATTAACTGCTGGTCGGGCGATCTGTGTTGGTAGCGGCGATCCTGTTTGGTTCAACGTTGCTGAGGTGAATAGTCATTCCAGTATTCGAATTATGACTGGTCATGGACAGAATGATTTGAACATTGATTATAAAAATGGAGGCTGGCCAACAGACACTAGTTATGATGGCCGCTCTGCAAATGCAGGAAACAATGAGTGTATTTTCCTGACTAATCAGAGTCAATATTGGGGATACATAAAAGTTTATGGTTCTGCAACGGGAGCATCCATGCGGGTAGATTTTGATACTTCAGGTTGTCCTTAAGTTATTAGTGCCTGTTAATAAAAAGTAGTATTACAAAAAGATATCAATTTAAATTTGATATCGTTAAACACCTTCTTTTATAGAGGGTGTTTAATTTTTACAGGTGAATTTAAAAAAATTCTCGGAGACAAATATTCATGAAATTAAATTAAATTTATTGAGGTAAAAGTTGCATGATTGTCTAAACTGAACCAGTTAAATGTCAACAGGTTATTAGTAGTTACGAGTTAAAAAATTGCAGATTAACAAGTGGCTACAGGTTTAATTTAATTTCACGACAAAAGAACATCAGGTATAAAAAAGTTTGCTCACATAATTTTTTTGTATATCGATGTATTCAGGTTTTTTGTATTAAAAAATGCCTGACATCACTAAGCGACAAATATTAACCATTTGTCGCGTGCTGCTAAATAACACGCGATTAGCGATATGATTTAGCAAAATGTAAAGCGTTTTTCCAATTTAATACTGACGCAAAATCTATCAGGATATTGTTCATCAGGGAGCTGTAAACTGGCGATCAGTTATTACGAAGTTTAGAAAAACAAAAATAATAAGTTAACTTCCTTTAAAGGAGAATAATAATGAACGTTCCTGAAAGATCCTATATCAAAGGGGTATTGGCTGTTTGTATTACAGCCGTGATAACGACGTCTTCCGCTTTTGAAGCGCCATCCAGCAAAGCCAAAGCTAAAAAAGGCCCAACCATTTCAAAACAGGAAATGGCTCAAATTCAGACACAGGCAGTTCAGAGAAATACCCATTTACATTCAAATGGTTGTCACTCCGATCATTCTGCTAAAAAAGCTTATAATAATGCGTCGGCTGAAGTTAGAGAAATTATGAGTAATGCCAGAAATAGCCTGGAACGAAGCAGCTCTCCTTCGTTGTTTTCTCAAGGCATGATTTCTCCCATGGCAGCCATGCCTGCACAAGTGATCATTCCGGTTGTTGTGCATGTGGTTCATGACTGGGGTCCAGAGTACATCGGTGAATATCAGATTACTGATGCGATTGAGCAAATGAATGAAGATTATGCGGCCTGGCCTTATGCCGGTTCTGTTGACGGTTTTGGTCATTTACAGACTGATATTGGTGTTACCTTTAAACTGGCAACACTTGACCCACAAGGCGCTCCCACTTCCGGGATCACTTATACTCAGTCTTATACCACTTACGACGGTACAGAAGGCCCACTACAAAGCACGATTAACTGGCCTAGAGAAAAATACCTGAATGTCTGGGTGGTTAACAGCTCTGATGGTACCGGCAATGGTTCGGCTTATTCTAACTATCCTTCGACCGTTGACAACGGTACTGGCCAGGAATTCTGGGATGGTATTGTTGTGTCTTACTGGGCGATGGGAAGAACAGGGTCTGCAATTTCTACTCATCACAAAATAATGACTCATGAAGCCGGACACTGGTTGAACCTGAAGCATATCTGGGGTGATGTCTATAATAATGGCGACTATAATTCCTGTTCAACTGATGATGGTGTCAACGACACGCCAAATACCTCTGGTAACACAGGTTGTTATGCGGGTTACACTTGTGGTTCTTCAGATAATTCAGAAAACTTTATGGATTATGGTACCTGTACCACAATGTTCAGCTATGGACAGAGTGATCGCATGCGCGCAGCCCTGGCATCACATGTTGCTGACAGAAACAACCTCTGGACAACTGCAAATCTGATAGCCACCGGTTTGATGACCGGTAATGTGCCACCAGTGGCGAATGCCAATGGCCCATACGCGACGACTACCGGCAGTGCGATAAGCTTTAGTAGTGCAGGTTCTAGTGAGCCAGGCGGAACGCTTGTCAGTTATGAGTGGAGTTTTGGTGATGGTCGAAAAAGTACACAGGCTAATCCTACACATACTTATGCCAGCAACGGCAGTTATTCGGTTACGTTAACCGTGACCGATGATGATGGAGAAACCGGTAGCGAAACAACGACAGCGTCGGTATTTGCCGTAGGTGCCTTTATTTCAAGCGAAAGCGAACCGAATGATAGTTCAGGTCAGGCCAGCGGTGCAATTGGTCCAATCAGTAAAATTCAAGGTTCAATTTCTCATGGTAGTGATGATGACTGGTTCTATTTTGATCTGACAGCACCAGATTCAGTGAAGATTGATGTGAGCATCTTAAGCAGTGCTGATCTTGATTTCTGGGTTTATCATGAGTCTGATTTGAATAACTATGTGGCTGAAGCTTATGGCAATACCAACCTGGAAAGTGTTAGCTTTCAAGCAGCGCAAGCCGGAAGATATTTTGTCTATGTGGACGGCTGGGGCGGAGAAACCAGTGCTTATGAAATGACGATTCAGGCGAGTAAGTTTGATACCGGTGGTACTACAACACCAACAAATCCGGTCGCCAGCATCAATGGACCTTATACGGGAAGTATTGGACAACCGGTTCAATTTAGTAGCTCCGGTTCTTCTGGTTCAAATGGTAGCAGCATTACCGAATATCGGTGGAGCTTTGGCGATGGCAGTTCAAGTGCCTCAGCAAATCCAACTCATGCCTATTCACGAGCGGGTAACTTTGATGTTTCTCTAACCGTTACTGATAGTTCAGGCGCTACGGGTCGTCAGTCAACGACTGTCGCAGTGACAGAGTCTGGTGGAGGCACTGTGCCTGATGCTTGTGCATCGGGTTCACCGCAAACCAGTGGTACTCTCGAAGGGGGTGTAGCCATGTGTCTGGGAAGTGATAACACCATGTATTTCAGTATCGAAGAAGTGAATGGTTATAATAGTATTGCTATTTCAACGGGTAATGGTTCAGGTGATCTTGATATTGAATATAGCAATACCGGCTGGCCCAATGGTAGTAATACTCAGGGAAGCTCTGCTGGTGCAGATAATAGTGAATGTATCTATATGACTAGCCAGAGTGAGTACTGGGGATATCTTAAAGTTTCAGGCAGTTCATCAGGTGCGACTGTGATTGTCGACTTTGATACTGCTGGTTGTCGATAAGATAGCAATTTGTGACTTTATAACCGTTGTTATATAGCGGTTTTAACAGACCGAGCGTTATTAGTCACATCAACGTCAATTAAAGCCATACCATTCAGGTATGGCTTTTTTATGGAAGAATATCTCTGTTGAAACGTCAGGTTCATACTGATCTGTTTAAACGAGGCAAAAAGCGATAGAATAATTGCTAATTATTTTTATGTTTATCAATTTGTCTTTTTATCAATAATCTATCTATATGGAGTTGTTAATTATGAATAAACCGGAAGGTGCTGGTGGCACAAAAGGCGGCGTAGGACGTTATCTGGCAGGTTTGCTGATGATGTGTACCGGTGGTTATCTTTTTCTGTCAAAGATTGCTGTCACTTCGGCTATGAGCCACGGCTTTGGATTTGGCAGTCATTTATACTCTATGGGTGGCGGCTTCAACGTTACCGGGGGCATGATACTCATTCCATTTTTTATCGGCGTTATCATGGTCTTCTGGAACAGTAAAAATCCATTTGGCTGGTTATTGAGTGGTGGAAGCATTATTGCATTAATGGCAGGCATTATTGTGAATATAAGAATGATGATTATGCCAATGAGTGCTTTTGACATAATCATGTTATTAATATTGATTGCAGGCGGCGCAGGATTATTTTTTAGTTCTTTACGAAAATTCAGTTAAACTTAAATGAATCAGGTTTAAGTTAACGGATTGAAAGCTTATCAAGTTGAGGGTTTGTCAAATTAAAAATCTGTCAGCTTGAAAGCTTATCAAGTTAAAAGTCTATCAAGTTAAAAGTCTATCAAGTTAAAAGTCTATCAAGTTAAAAGTTCAGTGAGATTCGAAAATGTTTAGATTAATCATGCTGATATCACTTTTTTTGTTTGTCTGTCCGGCTTTTGCTGAGAATAAGCTGACAAAACATAGCTATAAAAGTGGTGGTGTCATTCCAGAATTACAACAGGGTTTGCAATTAAAACATGCAAACCTGTCCTTTAAAATTTTTCCCGAAAAAAAACAAATAGAAGTAACTGCCAGCTTAACTTTATTCAAAGAAAAAGAAAGTAAAATGTTTGCCCTGGATCTGGATAGCAACTTTCAGATCTTGAGTGTTTCTGTTAATAATCAGATATTAAAAAAATCTCACTATAACAATCCAGAAGGCCTACTGGTTATTACTTCGCAGGCACCATTATCTGGTCAGTTTAGTGTCACAATCCATTATAAAGGTTCGCCGCATGAAGCTAAAAGGCCGCCATGGGAAGGTGGAATGGTGTGGAAAAAAACAAAATCGGGTGAACACTGGATAGGCTCGGCAATTCAGGATAAAGGTTGTGATATTTTATGGCCATGCATTGATTATATCATCGGAGAGCCTGAAAAACTTGATTTATATATTGATGTTCCCACTCCGTTAGTTGCAGCGAGTAATGGCGTGCTGAAAAGTGTAAAAAAAGAGAATGCTCGTCGTATTTATCACTGGCAAAGTAAAACCTCAAATAACAATTATGGTATCAGTCTTAACATAGCGCCCTATGAGTTAATACAGAAAAAACATAAAAGTCTCTATGGGAACAGTATTGACCTGCAATATTATCACCTGCCAGAAAATACCGTTAAAGCAAAAAAACTCTTTGCTGAGTTCCCCAGAATGCTCGATTTTTTTGAAAAAGTTATTGGTCCTTATCCATTTGCGGAACAAAAAATGGGCGTTGCAGAGACCCCCTTTTTGGGAATGGAGCATCAGACGATCAATGCTTATGGTAATCACTACAAAAAAGATATTTTTGATTTCGACTGGCTTTTACATCACGAATTTGCCCATGAATGGTTTGGTAATCAGGTAACAATAAAGAACTGGGATGATATCTGGTTGCATGAAGGTTTTGCCAGTTACATGCAGCCTCTTTATGCTCAGTATCTGCATGGTGATATGGCTTATTACGCATACCTCCATAAACACAAAATACAAATAAAGAATGTTAAACCAATGGTGCTGGGTAAGGTATTGTCTGAAAATGAAGTGATGAAAAAATCAAATAACCGTAGTGGTGATGTTTATTATAAGGGCTCTCTCATTTTGCATACCTTACGTCAGTATATCGGTGACGATGCATTTTTTAGAATTATTCGGCGCTTTGTCTATAATACCGCAAAACCACACCCCGGTAACTTTAAGCCTCATTTTATGACGACGAAAGTATTTATTGAGATTGTCAATGAAGAAACCGGAATGAATATGCAATGGTTCTTTAATGCCTATCTGTATCAGGCGAAACTGCCGCAACTAAAAATGAAGAAATCAGGAAATTCGGTTTCGTTTTCCTGGCACCTGGAAAGTGACAAAACGTTAACCGGAAGTAATAATTTTTCGATGCCACTGGAAATCAGTGTAAATGGTAAATTACAGGTACTCAATTTAGCAAAAAACCATAGTGTTAATTTAAAACCAGAAGATGTGCTTGTGGTCGATCCCGCTTCAAAAATATTGCGTGATGAACCGTACTTAAAAGCGTATTTAAGCTTTAAGAATAAATCTGAGGAATAGGGCGAGGATATTCTTTTTGTTCCTGTTGAAAATGTTTTAATAGAAAAGCCTACGACTAAAAAGTCATTATCTATATTGATAACAGTTTATCGCATTTTTACCAAAAATAATATTACACCTTATTACACGTTCAATTCACATTTTTATTCAGTTCCAATCGTGTTGACGGTTGCAAAATTGAGGTCTATTATTCCCGGAGTACAAAACAGCGAACACATTTTTCTAATTAGCTGATTTCAGTCAATTAGCATCAGGTATTCATTTAATCATGGTGGAAATTAACATGAACCGTATTAAGTATCTATTTTTAACAGAAGCGAATAGCACGACTCCATGTATGGTTTTTTCAAAAGAAACACTTAAAAGCGCCACTCTAAAATGGAAAATAGATGGTGATACAGAAAAACCAGATTCTTATTTTCTCTACCTGGGAGATAATGTTCGAAAGCCTATTGGTAATTCCGCCAATGAGTACTCATTAAGTCAATTAAGTGAGTTGCCTGTCTCAGATTTTCCAATAATGTTAGAAGCTTGCTGGAGTGACCAGACGACATGTTTCTTAAATATCTCTGTTTCCATTTCTGATCCCGATTTAACCGTTAGCTCTTTAGTCATTAATAAATAATGGGGGCATCTCTAGCTGGTTGATATTTTCTGCCTCAGTTTTGGTGCTTCCGTATTTCATAAAGAAATATTCGGTCTGGCAGTCGCAATCTGCACAGGTAATTGTAAGTACCCTATTATTGGGTATATAGATAAATTATCAAAACTCAAGTCAACTTCATTCTACCTTATTCACGCCTGAATACGTGAGCACATCAAGTAAACATCAATTATTTTACCGTCGCTGATTAAGTGTAATAACGTGTAATAACTAATTGTCAGATTGTATTGTATTCTACTGAGAGAAGTGTCTGGTTACAAATGTTCCGTGTTAATGGCAAGGCCAATGATTATCTGAATCAGACCTTTATACAGTGGTTTTACACTTGCTTTGGTTAAAAAGGCCGCTAATTAAATTTTATAAAGGAAAAAGCGATGAATAATGTTGAAAACAATTTAGATAATCAAAATGATAACGAAACTTCTGCTGCAGTTTTTGTCAAGCTTGCTGATAAAGAATTTACTATTGATAAAGATACCATTAATAGAACTGATGGGCGTTATGAGATTGATTATGACACAAGTGGAAAACCAGATAATCTTGGTACGTTTAAGGACCTCAGGAAAATAGTCGAAACCGGGTTTAATTTTTCAATGCCAGATATTGTAGACGGATTGGATGATCTAACGTTAATGCTCAACAAATTGAAAGTCAGTGTCGATAAACTTACTTCAGATATGACAGGAGAAGCGACTCTCAATCTGGATGTGGTTGCTAACAAAGTTATAGACTTTCAAATTTTTAAATTCGAAGTAGTAAAAATAAACTTGAATCTGCATAAAGAGATTGGCAATAAATAATGAGTCACCCGCTAAAAAAACGACAGAAAGAACAGTCAATTTCACTTGAATGTGAAATTGGATCTCATTCTTTTTGTTTTTTGGTTGGAGAAAATAAGGAGTTTATATGTGAATGGATGGCTAAAACATCCAGGGATGAAATTAAACTCATCAATTTGTTTGCGAATCTTCCCTCACCTTTTTCAACACTTGACATTTCCATTAATAAACTAGAATGTAAGATTTCAGAAGAGTGGATGGTAACTCGTGTTGAGACAAGCAATAATTTAACATTAGGCATTGTTTTTGACAGGAAGCATAAAAGATATTTGATTGACACCAATATTCCTCTGGATGCTGTTTCTCTTAAATCATTACCATTTATCGGAGGGGTACTTAATTCTTTTTCCTTGAAGGAACTAACGTTAAAATTTGTCTCTAAAGGCTGGGGGCAACCAGTTGAAAGTTACAATAATAAACCTCCATGTTGGGTGAAGCTACCTGAAGATTTAACTGCTGGCCTGCGTTTGAGTCTGGCTTATCAATTAGGTGATGAGCAGGGAATCATTAAAAGCAGCGCCTCAAACAATATTAACCAGTCGAATGTTATACCTTTTAAAGAGCAGCCAGAGCAAGGTTTTGTTAAATGGAAAGACATTGGTAAAAAACTGGGGCCTGTTGCGCTATCTAGAATAGGTGTTGCTTATAAAGAGGGGAATGTACAGCTGTTGCTCGATAGTTCAACAACAATGGGGCCGTTATCAATTGATTTAATGGGGTTGAATTTAAAGTGCCCAATTAATAACCCACGTGATATAACGCCTGGTATTAAAGGTTTAGGGCTTAAACTGAATAAACCGCCTTTGAAAGTGGGTGGTGCACTATTAGTTGATGGAGATAAATATACCGGTAGTGCGGTCGCTAAAATCAAAGATCTTAATCTTAATTTGTTGGGGTCTTATACAAAAATTAATGGTAACGACTCACTCTTTCTTTTTGGAAGAGCTAGTAAAGCCTTTGGCGGATCGCCTGCGTTTTTTGTAAAAGAAATTTCAGCGGGCTTTGCGCTGAATAGAAAGTTGACAATGCCAACCTTTGAAACAATTGATCAGTTTCCCTTATTAAACTCAAAACCAGACCAGAATATTGGAGAGCTTTTCAATAAGTGGATTTCTGTAGAAGAAGGTGCTAATTGGTTTGCTTTAGGCGTTAAGTTTACTTCGTTTGAAATAGCTGAGTCGAAGGTGCTGGTCATATTAAGCATGGGTAGACAGTTAAAAGTTAACTTTGTTGGTAATAGCGTAATATCATTACCCAAAAAAGGTAAAAAATTCGCCCATGTTGTTATTGACCTTTTAGGCGAGTTAAATCCTGACGAAGGGCTTATTGGCGTAGAGGGACGTCTCAGGCCCGAATCCTTTGTGTTAGATTCTCGATGTAACATCACTGGAGGATTTGCTTATTATTCCTGGTTTAAGGGGGCACACTCCGGTGATATGGTTTTTACTGTTGGTGGCTATCATCCAAAATTTAAAGTGCCATCACATTTTCCAAAGGTAGACCGGTTACAAATTAACTGGCAAATTTCCAACAATATCAGTGCAAAAGGTGAAGCTTACTTTGCCATGACAAGCGCACATGCCATGGGGGGAGGGCGGCTTGAACTTTCTTATTCAACGGGAAATTTAAGAGCATGGTTGAGCTTTAAAAGTGACTTTTTTCTGCAATGGGAACCCTTTTATTATGAGGCAAAAATTGGAATTCGGGTCGGTGCGTCTTACAAACTAAAAGTGTGGACACCTTTTGGAACCATTAATAAAACCTTTTCAACAGAGTTAGGCGCAAAGCTCTCTATTACAGGGCCACCTATGGCAGGAAAAGTGAAAGTTTCCTGGGCAATCATTTCATTTACGGTGAGTTTTGGTCGTGCTGAAAAACCAGAACCTGTTAAATGGGGTGCGTTTAAGGAAAAGCTACTACCAGGCAAAGGAAGCGAAGTGTGCCA
Source organism: Kangiellaceae bacterium (assembly GCA_016743995.1). GTDB lineage: Bacteria > Pseudomonadota > Gammaproteobacteria > Enterobacterales > Kangiellaceae > Aliikangiella. Next base: position 41,151 of record JADGFG010000005.1, read on the forward strand.
GATTCAGGTAATAGATGGCCTGACAGGAACCGTTAAGCCGAAACAAAGTACAGAGCAAATGGTGATACGGCCCGATGAATTTAAAATGCGAATAGAAAGCTATATCCCGGTTAGCAAGATTGACGGACTGGGTATTGACTCTCTATCAAAAACGTCAGCCAACGTATTGCATATCAGGCCCATGCAGGCTGATATTGAGAGTTCAATTTTAAACATAAAAGTGACCAGAGTACGTTTAAATGGCGGAGAAAATGAAAATGTATCTGATTTGATTTTAAGTGAATTTAAACGGGATATTCCTGATGCGCTATGGGGGAAAGAGAAGGGAGTCGATCGTCCTGGTGTCCTAAAGGGGCATCTGGTTGGCATGGAACTGAAAGCCAGCTTAGCCAAAAATAACCTGGAAAAAATAATCATTCCAGACTTCGACCGAATTGAAAGTGCGTTGAGAATAGAGGTAAAAAGGGATGAGCAAGCATACATCGTTTGTAGTGATTTTCAATCAATTATCAAAAAGATTTCTCAAGCGGCAATGTTGAACAAAAGAAATCAACTCCATCGCACGTTAAGTGTAGCTGTCGATGGAGAATTATTTAACGACAAACTAGAAAAACTGGCGTCAAATGCTAATAAATTATTCAGTAGTCAACCACAGAAAAAGGTGAGATCTTAGTATGAACTCAAGTATTGCAGACGCGGTTACCTCTGAAATAGAAGTGATTGACCAGTATTTACCAACGATGAAGTCGGGTAATTATAAAGTCGAAGTTAACCAGACGTTAAAAATCAGTAAGGAAGATACCGCCAAATCTTTTAATTCTCAACAGATTTTTCGAGTAGATGGTCCGCAGTTTAATATTCAACTGCCGGATATTCATTCAGTTTTTCCGCAGTCAAACACGGTTATTTCTGGCGATGACAGTTTGCCTTATATTGTATTTAACAAGCGAACCCTTCCCTGGGAAAGAAAAATTAAGAATGACAACAGTGTCCCCTGGGTAGCACTGGTGCTTTTAAAAGAAACTGATGTTATTGGTGGTGAGGATACTGCGACGCGCATCAAGCATATTCCTATCGTCGATGCAGTCACAAACTCTAATGGGGGACAGAAAAAAATAAAACCAAAATTAGCAGTGCCCGACGCCATAGATATCTCTTCATGTGATGTGATTGAGGTTAATAAAAAAGCGTTTGAAACATTGGTGCCGTGCATTGAAGAAATAAAATTGTTAGCGCACTTTAGAAAACTGAGTAACCTGGAAGAGAAAGCCGACAGAGATATGCTGAGTGCGGGCGAATTTTCAATGATTCTGGCAAAAAGTTTTCCTTTAGCAAGTGATAACGGAACTGATTATTACGCTCACCTGGTATCACTTGAAGGTTTTGAAAAATATCTGGATAAAGGCAAGCGAGACCTGACTAATATTGATTCATTTCAGTTGATTTCGCTTAACAGCTGGCGATTTACGGCCAAATCGAATAACAAGAATACCTTTAAGCAACTATTAAAAAAAATACAGCGGTCGGAACATGGGGTCAGAATGTTGAAAATGCCAGTGCCAGTGCCAGAGTTAGATGGTGAGCCCGCAGTAGTTGCAGAGGTTAACCAGCGTTTTCAAGCAGGCTACGTTCCGTTGAATCATCACTTATTAACAGGAGAGTCAACTTTTGCATGGTATAGAGGGCCTTTTATACCTTTAAAGTCAGCCCCTATAGCAGAAAAAGCGTTTCGCTCTGTATCTTCTGCAATGCGTTTTGATCCTGAAAGTGGCGTATTTGATCAATCATTATCGGCAGCCTGGCAGTTGGGCCGTTCTCAAGCACTGGTTGATAGCAATTTTAGTCAAGCGTTGCTCAATTTGAAACGAAATCAGTATGGCGCGCTCAGAGGCATTTTAAATAAGCTCACCTCACCGCTGAATAATTTTTCTGAAGACACCATTAAAAGTATTTATGAAAAAGAGTCCGACTCAACCGAGCATCATAAATCATTAAATGAGGCCTGCCATCAGGCGCTGTCCGAAGTGCAGTTTACTCATAATATCAAGTCAGACAATAACAATGTTCTTGGACAGGCACTGATTCAAAAAGTTGCGGTAATAGACGACGTGAATGAGTCAAGTCCGTTCTCAGATGGCATGCAAACAAGTTTTCCCGGTATTATGGGGCTTCTCAAATCGAATAAAATCAAGCAGCATATTGAAGATTACCTTCAAGTAGAAGGTAAAGAGTTATTAGAGCAATTGACTGACTGGTTGGCTGAATCACGGCTATTAAAAAACATACCCAGTTATTATCTTTTTCCCAATAAGAAAATGGTGAAGGAAGAGTCGATTAACTTCTTTTATCTTGATGAAGCCTGGTTAAAAGCATTTGTTGATGGTGCATTAAGTATTGTGCTTTATACAGAACTGGATGTCGTGATGCAAAATGCCGTTACAAAAAAACTGTATCAGAAAATCAGACGTCGTTCTTGCGAATTACGACAGAAAAGGTTACCAGAGAAAGCCGCTGGTAAATGCCAGGTTGCCAGTATTAACAAGGTGGAAATTACCGGAGTTGTCATTAAATCAAAACTTGTTTCGGGTTGGCCCGGTTTAGAAATTGTTGCCAGAGATAAGCATTCAAAAATCATTCAAATCATTAAGTTCGATCAAATTGATGATGAACAAATTTTATGTCTATTTGCAGGTCAGCCAGAGAGTATTGAATTTAAAGAACCGTTAGAAGGATTGTTCTTTGGTTGCCATATTGTAAGTCATACTGGAAAACGCACCATTAAAATCAATGACCAGGTTATACCAGTTGACGTGGATACAACCGGTACAATAAAGCTGACTGATTTATTATCAAAAATAAAAGCTGCTTCCTCAGGGGCTATCAGAGATTTTAATTCAAGTTTATTGGCGAACAGCTTACAAAGGAAACCAGTGAAATTTATATTGACTTGTTCAGGTGATAATTTATGAGTGATCCATTTGATAGTGCAATTGTAATTCCAGTGGGGCTTCAGGTTTTTCCTGTTACAAAGAAAGTCAAAGATGAACACGTAAACCGTTGGGAAATGAATTACGGACATCGAGATCCTGAAGCGCAGCAAGAACAGAAAACAGATCTTAAATTTCAAGTGGGCGTGTATGTACATTGGATATTGCCACCATTTTTCTTTGAAATTAAGGAGGGAAGGCAGGCACCACCACCTATTCCAAATCGTTGGCTTGTGACCCGTTGTATTGTAAAGTCGGGTGAAAATAAAATTGAAAATAGATCCTGGCTTGTTAAAAGTGACGCCGTTCATGAGAACGAAAGTGTAGAAATAAACTCCACTGTGTCGGGAGCGTCATTCCCTGTTCTACATGACAAAGCTGAACATAATGGACGAACAAAAAAACTCAGAATTGGCAAAAAAGAAGCTCTTGGTACAGAAAATATCTGGTTAGATGAAGAGGAAAATCTGTTTTTTAAAGATAATCCGCTCAATGCTTTTAGCACTGGTAATCCTGCTTTTCTAGCTTATCAGCCTCATTGCAATGACGTGACATCACTTTATGATGATATGGCCGGGGTAAGTAAAAATTCAAAAATTAGTTACTCAGTTGTTGGCTGGTATTCCAAAGCAAATATAGATATAGCAAAAGAGGGTTCTGGTAATCGAGAAAAGCATAAAAAATGGCTGCAAGATATTGATTTAATCTCTGAAGGAGAAATACCACTTAATGTTAATAGAAGCCTGTTTCAGGGAAGAATGACAGGACTAACCTGGCGACCCGGTGAAGAAATGGCAAAGCCGCCTGTTGACACTGCAGGGGCGGAAGCAGGAAAAGAAACATATCAAAAATTAAGAGTCTCAGTCGGTCAGACAAGCATTGATTCTTTAGTCGGGCTGATGAAAATGCAACCGAGATTTAGCGAGGAACAAAGCGGTGAACTGAAAGGAAAGCTCAATAACTCTGAGCTATTCAGAGCCTTTTGTTATGATCTGTTGGACGAACTAGATGCTCCGGCCGGTAGGCAAAAAGTTGACCAGGCAATTCGTGAAGCAAGGTTTAATCCGCATGAAGGCGGTACCAGGTGGCAAGTTGACTATAGCGAAGACAGGCCACAGGAATATCATTTAACAGCAGAACAAATCGCTCAGGAAAACGCCTGGGTTAAAGCGCTTAATGATGACCAGACGCAATATGATAACCTCATTGAAAGATATAAGAGCGAGTTTGCAACCTTAAAAAAATCATGGCTAAAGTCTGGCGTGTTTTCAACGATGTCATCATTTTCGCAAAAACGATATTTACGCTCTAAGCTGGGGTTAGACAAATCAAAGTGGGGCGTAAACGAGCGAGGTAAGCAGGATGTTTTTAAGCTATTTGAAGATAAAATAAAAAAGTCTTCTTCTGTCATCAAAAAGTTAAAGACACCGCTTTCCAACGTATTAACTCGCCTTCCGAATATTTTTGGTGGTAATGATGATATAGAAGAAAAGATAAAGGCTTATGCAATTAGCAAAGGAATTGACCGTTATAGAACATTAAAAGTACTGTCTAAGTCTCGGTATTGGCAAGCCCAGGAACCGACCATTGCATTAACCGGTATGAATATCGATAAAGAGACTAGACTGGAAAGGAACTGCCGTTATGTTGGTAATATAGGTCATGATTTTGAGTTTGATAAAACGACCTATCAATCAAATTCAGCCCTGCTTTTTACTGTTCACTCTAATGCGCCTTCCAGTATTAACAAATTAGTCAATGAAATTCACCTGTTTGACCCATCTACCCAGAAAGTACCAGAAGCACCCGATGATCTTCACAATTGGTTAAGTGCAAGAAAACAGCATTTCAAGTCAATGAAAGTTAAAAAATCCTGGAGTCCAGTCTACATTGACTGGAAACTGGACTGGTTCAATATTCCCATGACCAGCAAAATATTTGATGGTGTCGATTACAAGCAAAATGGGGAGTATGAGACTAAAAAGAACAATGTTGTATCCGGCAGGAGCTACATAACAAATAATATGGATGAGTTTGTTTTAAATAAAATAAGCTCATATCTTGAAACTGAAAACTCAAACGTCAAAGAGAAACTGAGTCAATGGAATATAATGATTCAGCCTTTGTCTGGCTTAAATGAAAAGCTTGCCTTGCAAGAGCAGCCTGCTTTTTGTTACAAAAAAAATAATGTACTGAAAAGCAGAGAAAATCAGGAGGTTTTGATCTCAGAAAGAGAGTTTTCTGAAATGAGTGATATTGATCCGGCTACTTCAAATTTCCAGGAGCAAATTAGAGATTTTACTGGTTTAAGAAATGCCGTGTGGCGGTTTCGAGAGCTAAAGGTTTATGACGCTTTTGGTTATTCCGAAGTCATTGTGTCACCTGTTGGACCATTTCGAAAATATGATCATGCCAGGCCTATAAGAGAAGAAAACCAGATACCTGATACCACGAGATCATTCAGTAATATTTTCAACTATATAAGTTCTTCGCCGCGATTATTACAGCCAGCAAGAATTGAATATAAACTGAATCATGCGGTAAACAAATTGAACCCTGTTGGCGGCTGGATGCTCTGTAATCATTTGGAGAAGGGTATCACTTTTTACAATCCAGATGGCGTCGTCGTCGGTAGTTTGCAAGCTTTTGATGAAAGTGTTGAGTGGTTAGATTCACCAGTTGGTTCAACGGAAATGACCTCAGATTATCAATCACTAAATTTTATCATCAACTTTCTCAAAACTAAAAGTAAAGCGTCCTTTGAAGAGTTTTGCCGTATTATTGATAGTACCTTGTGGAATAGTGATCCGCTCGGTGGAAGAGATGACCAACAGCTCTCTGTTCTTGTGGGCCGACCTTTGGCAATATTAGATGTTGATTTGTGTTTACGCTTGAAAGGCAGAGCAATTGAGGATCCCCGGTGGCAGGTAACTTTTCCGGAAGAGGCTATTGATAAAGAAAAGGCAACACCAAAGACAATTCTTGATGAGTTTCGCGCCAAAGCAGCGAAAGATTCAGATAAGCCTGCAGAGCCTGAAATACCCGTTCGTTTAGGTTCTTCAACCAATGGTAATGATGGTTTGTTAGGATATTTTAAAGAGCTTGATGAAGGAAAATTAAAAGAGGGAAAAAAAATAGAAAGCGTATTTAATTATGTGTCTGATAACATAGATATTGTTGATAGAGAAACACACAAGTTGATTAAAGAAAATAATTTCCTGAATATTCCCATGAATTCTGCAGGAGATAATAAAAAAGCTAAGCTGTTGGCAATAGTTGACCCCAGAGCGCCTGTTTTTGTTGAATCTGGACTGCTTCCGCCCAAACCTGTCAGCGTACCTGAAGAATGGGTAAACCAGGCTTTAAATGCCATTAAATCTTCGTTTAGAGTCGGTCCTGTGTTGAATCATTTTAACCCTGCAAAAGGTGATGACGAAGGAAAAATTATACTCACTGAGCATTTACCATCTTTATCAAAAGGACAATTTAAATGGCGATATCAGAACAAAGAAGAGTGGAAAGTAGCTGAAATATCCAATTCAGAAATCAATAAACCTGAGTCAGCTTCGCTACAGGATGGTTATCTGGAACTCTCTCATTTTTCTGGCGAAAATTAAGGTAGAGCTAGTATGAAAAAAGATAATTTAGCTATTCTAGATATTCGCCACAGCACTAAGCCAGAATATTTTCTTCCGGATAAAAATGGAGAGTCATTCGTTTACATTAAGAATACCACGGATAAAAATATCAATTGTGAAGGAATTATTTTTTCATTTAGTAAAGGTAATAACAATACAATTTCACCAGAGGTTCCAACAGGCAGTGTTTCGTCTGGTTCTGGGTGGGAGTTTGAAGATGATGAGAGACTTGTTAATGATAGAGTGGAAATCTATTTGATCGTTAGCGACTCTCACCCTGCCTTTATTCGCCCGGAACAGGAAATCGTAGTAAAAATTGAATATAGAAATATCGTAAAGTGTCGAGGAAAAAAAACATTTAGTATTAATTATCATTGCTTTTTTGACGGAGATAACGAAAAGGAGCGTAATAAAGAGTTACCCGTTTATATAGGCTCATATTTTAAGAATCTATTGGTAATGGAAGGTCAGGGAAAGAAAAGCAAATTTCCTCGATTACTGCTTACGCGAGCTGAATTATTAAAAGCTGAATTAGTCTGGACTGGTGACGCCAGTCAGTACACGCTTTATATGAATGGCTCGCCTGGTCTTGACCTGGGTCAGCATAATAGTTTTTTGTTTAGCGATTTTATCACAGAACAATCTGCAGTAGATGGCGTGAAAAGAGAGTTGCCAAATAAAAGTTTTATCATCATTGTGGAAGCCGTCTGGTACAAAAATAAAAATAACGTTATTGAAAAAAGAGAGTTCTTAAATTACCACGTTTCAATTAAAGATCCCGTCGTTAGTGTTGCAACAATTAATATGGAACCGACTTCCAAAAGCACCGCTACAATGTAGCATATTGTAAATAATTCAGGAGTTATATTATGAGCGAAAAACCAGAAGAAGTTAATATTAAGGGTCATACCTATTTTGAAAAGGGTATTGAGCTGTATTATGAGTCAGGGTACGAGACGGGGATTACAGTTAAGTCTGATAAAGCGACTACTCAGCTGATTTGCGCGCAAGCAGGAAAAATAACGATTAATAATCCAGTTCCTCCTAAGGGGAAACCAGCGAATCCAGGTTGGGATTCTGTAGTAATACCTGAAGGTAATGTTGGTATTGGAACAGAGTCGCCATCGGCGAAATTGCATGTTAGTGGTGATGTCAAATTTGAAAGAAAATTGCATGTTACTGATGATGTTAAAGTTGATGGCAAATTTGTTGTTAATGGTAAGGCTGATATATCAGGAAAACTGAATATACCTTCAGCGGAGCTTGGTAAAGGAATTTCTAATGTTGGTAATGGTGATTATGAAAATCGATGTATAACCATGTACTACGGAGATGACAATAATCGGCGGGCGGGTATTAATATAAAGGGACAAGGTAGTAATTTAACTCATCTGATTTATGCGCAACCTGGTAAAGTAGTCATTAATAAAGGTGTTCAAGGAAGTGGGTGGGATAATGTTGTTGTACCTGATGGTAATGTTGGAATTGGAACAGAGTCACCCGATAAGAAGTTGCATGTTAATGGTGACGTTATGATAACAGGTAGTTTACAAGTAGGTGGATGGGAAATAAAAAATGAAGGACGTTATCTTAAGTTTAATAAGGGTAATAAGACCTATGTGCTTTTTGATACAAGTGGTGATTATTACATAGGACATAGCTCAGAAAAAAGAAACCCCAGATCAACAAGGTGGAGTGGGTATAACTGGCTTTCAGATAGAAGATTCAAAGAAGGAATAAATAGCGTAGAAAGAATACTAGATAAAATAGGTAAAATAAAGCTATATTCCTATGACTGGAATGATCACGAGAAAGTAGCCAACCTGACTAAAACACCACAAATAGGATTAATGGCTGATGAGTTAAATGAAGTCTTTCCAGAGTTTGTAGGCGAAGATGACGATGGTTTTAAAAGGGTTGATTACGGCCAACTATCCAGCGTGCTTTTTCAGGGGGTGAACGAGCTTTCAGAAAAGATTAGTCAACAACAAGCATTCATTCAGTCAGAAAAAAATAGCCGAGTTCAGTTACAGTCACGGCTAACTTCCTTAGAAGAAAAAAATGCTAAGCTGGCTCAAGATCTGGCTTTTTTGAAAAGTCAGTTTCTAAATAGAGAAAATGAAACTTGAACAAATCTATGCTTAGGGCAAAACCCCGGACAGTCAGTGCTTTTCTTAACTCACTGATTTATTAGCTGTTGTTATCGACAAAACTTCAATTAACAATTGCTTTCAGAAATGTGATAAAGTCTGTTATCTTAATGAATAAATTCGAATAATTATCATTGAAGCGCACCTTTCACTAATTTCTATGGTGTTTACCGCATTCAATAAACTTATATGGAGTTCAAATTTGAGCAAGCTATCAGTAGTATTTATTGCCTTATTATTTATGGGTGTAAAACTACAGAGCAGGCCGCTGAGAATGCCCTGATATGTAGTGATATTAAGTCATGTGCTGAAAGTATCAGGCTACGAGTTGGAGAAAAATCTAAATGGATTTGTAATCAAAAATCGACTGACAAACTGGTGGTTGTAAGGTCTACATTTTCGAGAACAGGCGAAATTATCAAAAGCAATATTACTACAGCTAGTGTAGACACTGAATTTAATGCTGCCGCTATTAAAGCAATAAAGGAGGCTGCACCATTTATAGAGCTTACTTTACTTAACGACAAAGATTTCGAAGAGGCTTCTGTGATTAATTTTGTTTTTGAAGGAATCAAGGAGGTTGATAATGATAAATAACCTCCATATCGCAAGGAGTCTAGAAAAGAAGTAAAATAAAAAGAGTGCTTTTTAAACAGGTATAATATGTAAATATGAGGCTGTTAAATATCAGAGTGTCCTCTATTTATCTTTTAACCGCAGACTGATTTTAAAACGCCACTAAAACTAAAAAAGCCCGCTCATGACTGA
>JADGFG010000205.1 GCA_016743995.1 Kangiellaceae bacterium
ATAGGTTAGGATCATGAACAGGAATGAATGATATTTCAGCATCATTTCATATTGGAAATACTGGTCACCTTCAGGCTCATTTCATATTGGACAAGTCTCTAAACGGAAGTGGTACTGATTATGTGGTAAGGTGTTAAGGTGTTAAGGTGTTAAGGTGTCGTTGAGTGAATGAAGATTTTGCGGCAGGACATATCTTAAAATGACAGGTTTTACCCTGTCATTGACTAAGTCATTTTAAAGCTTGATTTCATTTAATGAGTAATTTTATTACTGTTGATTTGAGCGTTCATATATGCGTGCCTTTTCTTTATATATTTTTAAGGAATTACTTATATCAGAACCATTATGAAGTAAAATTTAAAAATAGAAAACCTAACCAACAACCTCTGTAAAGCTAGTAGCTACCTTGTAATTAACACCATCTAAAACTTTGAAGTGCGCCTCACCACATTTAATTTTTAGATTTTCTTCAAGTCGCCTTTTATCACTATCGTGAGTGCTTTTTGTTTCGCGAATGAGATAAAGCTTTATATCGTCTTGTATAACTACAGCCCAGTCAGGATTGTAATCGCCTACAGGTGTCGGCACTTTAAACCAGGCGGGTAGTTTACAGAAAAAACGGACGTTTTCAGCTTCATCCAACTTTTGCGCGACTTCTTTTTCCACGCTGGAATCATATTCCAGGTAATCAAATGGTGTTCGAGAGAGTTTATCAACATCTGCATAGCGAATCTTGTAAAGATTATCCAGATAGGCTTCTATTTCAGGTTGATCAAATAGCGCCATTTTGTAGCATTCGCCGTCCAACTTTTCGTATTTAATACCCTCCACCAGCAATTCGTGAAGCGCTTTATGGATACACCTGGAAACCTCCATCATAAATGCCTGTGGATTTGTTTTAAACTCAGACAGACGACCGCACTGTTTCAAAATGGCGACCAATGTGCCACGGGTCAATTCCGTTTCTCGTTGCAAATAAGCCAGGATATCGGGTAACACATCGTGAGAGATAACATATTGTGCTTTAGGCGTTTCTAGCAGTCGATTGGCTTCAATACCCGCTTGAGTAATATCCGCCTGAGTGGTATTGATAACAATGGATATCGGTTTGACTTCTGGCATTTCCAAAATTTTAGCGACAGCCTTATCAATCAACTCTTCGGTGCTAAACTCGATCCGATAGCGAGTTTTATATTTGATCTTTTCCCACAGAGCCTGAAAATCAGGATTAAGTTCCACTCGTTTGTTATAACCAATAGCTTGGCGTTTTCGATTATCAACAACACGGCCACTGAATAGAAAACTCTTCAGTTTATCGGTAATGGCATGAGACAAGTCTTTAAATTCATCTGGTAACTGGAGTGCGAATCCTTGCTGATCAGGGGTGAAAAGCTGGCTGATATTGCCTTTATTATCCAGGTAACCTGACGATTGCAAGGCTGCCCACAGTATTTTTGAATTGGTCTGACCTAATACCTTGCCCTGTTTATCAACAAGCGGCGCAAAGGCAATTTCAGTCACTCGTCCAAACCTGAAACCACCACCAATATCTTTTTCCATTTCACTTTGCAGTTGTCTGGCGTAACTTTCAAAAGATTCACTGGCAATTACTGTCAGGCGGTTTACCGCAGGGTCATGAATACGCTCGCCATTGGCGTCAACTGCCAGACGCAAACCTCGCCCCAGCGTTTGTCGACGCTCTCTTTCGGTGCCCAACTCTCTGAGCGAGCAGATTTGAAAAATATTTGGGTTATCCCAACCTTCTTTAAGAGCCGAATGGCTAAAAATAAAACGCAACGGCTCTTCTTCAGAAAGAAGTTTTTCTTTATCGCGCATAATCAAAGAATAAGTTTCATCGTCCGCTTTGGTTGATCCGCTGGTATTTTTTAGCGCAACAATTTTTCCACGTTTTTTATCAACGGAGAAATAACCATCGTGCACAGCTTTCATATCATGTTTAGGTAAATCGCGAAATTGTGGCAACACCGAAAACTCACTGTAAGCTTCCTCAAACCAAAGTGCCAGCTTGCCTTTTATGGCTTCTCCTTGTTCATTGTAACTACGATAGTTAGCGACCTTATCAATAAAAAATAAGGAAAGGACTTTAACCAACTTGCCTTGCTTTTGTAGATTACGCTCCTTTTTAAAATGTTCTTCCACGGTCTGGCGAATTTGTGCTCTCATTACATCATCAGCGATGCCGCCCCGCTCCTCTGCCAGCTCCAATATCTGGTTATTGGCAAAACGAACGTATTCAGCGCCCGGCTCAGCATAGATTTCGTTCACCACATAACCTTGATAACCTTCTCGATTAGTACAATCTGACAGATCAAGGCCTTGTTTAAGTTTAACTGACTTTTCCTTGGTGCCGTTGGGCGTATTCTCAAAAATCGTCAGCTTTGCACTGGGGGTTTTAGCCTTGCCGGTGTAACCAATGCTATCCAGGCGAAGGAAAGTTTCGTTAATGTTTTTCTCGGCTTCTATTGAAGAGACGGCGATCTGTTTGACCAGTTTTCTATCGTAGGCCTGAATTGGCCCAAGTTCATACACCACGTTATAGGGATTTTTATGGGTTGCTGAATAACGCAGTGCAAGCAATGGTTTCAGGGTATTGATCGCGCGTTTTGCTTTGGGCGTATTATCGACACTTTGTGGTTCGTCGATGATTAATATTGGTCTGACATTTTGGATAAACTCAATTGGACGACGGCCTGACATTTTATCTTGATCCTGATGGATCACGTTTAATTTTTTGCGTTGTTTATCTGAAAGCTGGCTATAGTCTTCGATATCACCAGCATCTTTCTGAAATGCCTGAATATTAATTACCATGATCTGGATAGTGTTTGATGTGGCGAACTGACGAACTTTAGAAAGATCTTTTGAGTTATACACATAATGATCGAATGGCACATTATCATAGAGACGTCGAAAATGCGCTTTCATCATTTTAACAGAGGAGGTTACCCCCTCACGGATCGCCACAGAGGGCACCACAATAATAAATTTCTTTAAACCATAATTTTTGTTCAGTTCAAAAATTGATCGTAAATAAACATAGGTTTTACCGGTGCCGGTTTCCATCTCCACGGAAAAATTGGCAAAGGGATAACTATCATCTGCTTGAATCAGTTGTGTCGATTTTTTTACAAAATTTTGCTCCTGAATTTTTTGTAAGTTTGACAGCAATTTTTCACGGTTAAAAGAAAAAGCGTTGGCGATCCCCAGTTCGGTATAATCACCTTGTTGATACGGCATACCTTCAAATAAATCCACAGCGGCATTAATTGCATCCAACTGATAATCAAGCTCAGGATTAAATTTTAATTTCATTTAATCCTCCTAGACCGTACGAAATTCAATCTGGTCAATTTTTTCTTTGCCCTGATTAAACGAGGTGAAGGTTTCTACCGTATTGGCTTTCAATTGATCGTTACCGTGGAAAGCTTTATCCAGACAGATAAATTGTTGTGGTTCTTTTTCTAATATCAAATCAATCAGCGCTTTATCAATGTCGTTTTCAAGATGCACTAGTAATGCTCCGTCGGCAACTGAAAACACTTTATAACCAGCCAGTTCAATTTGTTCGATTGACTCGATAGGCATAATGCCGGCTTTGATTAATAGTTCATATAGCAAGTGCTCCTGCTCTACATTTGGATCTATATGATCGACGTTAAGTTCCATTTGCTGAATCAGTTCTTCATCGGAAATATCTTTAGGGGGAGATTGCCAGGGTTTGAAATTGGATCTGTCTAGTTTTAGGACTTTGAATCCTAGATCAATATCATTTTTGCCTTCTAAGTCGAGACGCTCAGATTGTTCGTTCCGAATTTTGTTTCCGGCGCAACGAATACGTTCTTTTGCTACTTCTGCAATATTGACGAAACCTGACATATAGGCTACAGAATTTTCCGCTATTTTTTCAGGTAATTGAACTGCAATATAATTAATTCTTTTATTAAATTCTAAACAGGCATTAGGTAGTGAACATGAGCCTGCAAAAAAGTCCAATACAACATCTCCAGTTTCAACTGTTATTTCCAACATACGACTAATCAATCTTACTGGTTTAGGCGTAGAAAACATCTTCTTTCCAATCAACGAGGCCGTTTCTTTTTGAGCTTCATCATTGTGTCCAACTTCATCAAATGACCACCAAGTATTTGGAACTATTCAATCTTGAATCTCAGACAAATATCGCCTTAAACGTGGCTTTTTGTATGAATTATTTGGTCCCCAATACAAGCGCCCCTCAGACTCCAATTCTAAGTGTTTTTCCTTCGAATATCTCCATACAGCTGACTCATCTGGCCAAACATCTTCACCTGTAACAGGATGAATAATCGGATACCAAAGAGTTGGTCTTTCAGTCTTTGATTTATTACTAACGTAGTTATCCGAAGCCCAGCGTCCTCTCGGATCATTATCTATATTTTTATATCTGCTATTTTGTTTTTCAGTTCTAGGTAGCAGCTTTCGTTTAAATGCCTTTGACTTAGCAAATACAATGATATGATCATGCATAACACCTATGCTAGGATCGTCATTTGATACAGCATATTTCTTCTGCCAACATATATTAGCGATAAAATTTTCCTCCCCAAAAATCTCATCACACATCCGTCTTAAATTTTCTACTTCATTATCATCAATAGAAATAAAAATCACTCCATCTTCACGTAATAAATTTCTCGCCAGATAAAGACGCGGGTACATCATATTCAACCACTTGGTATGAAAACGACCTTCAGCAGCAGTATTGGTAGAAAACTTTTTACCCTGATCGTCAATCAATCCGGCGTAGCTCAGATAAGTATTAAGCGATTCACTATAGTTATCCGGATAAATAAATTCCTTACCGGTGTTGTAGGGCGGGTCGATATAAATCATTTTGACCTTGCCGTAATAAGCTTTTTGCAACAGTTTCAATACTTCCAGATTATCGCCTTCAATAAACAGGTTTTCGGTAGTGTCAAAATCAACTGATTCTTCGCGACAGGGTTTTAATGTGGCCTGACCTGGTTCCTGGATCAAGCGCAAACAATCGCGCTTACCCGGCCAGTCCATACCGTAACGCTCGCGGCGGTTATCATAAATTTCAGAAAATTCACCCAATTCGGCTTTAAGACGCTCAAAATCAATGGTTTCTACCAGCTCACCTTTGTCATTTCTGGTTTCGGTAAACACACCGGGGAAAAGTTGTTTGAGTTCTTGTTGACGCTGTTCGCTGATATTGAGCGATTGGCCATTCATGGCATTATTGTTATCTTGATTATTCATCTAATCATTCCGATTTAGTTTTTAATAATTATTTTTACTGGCTGCATAAATGGTGAGTAGCAACTCATTGTTGTCGATCAATTGATATTCTGGTTCTCTACCACTGATTTTTTTACTTTCTTTAATAATTTTTGGAACGCCTTCACCGCGACGTTCAATCAGTGCTTGTCTACCGGCCTCTTCGCGAGCGTTATAGTAACGACTTAACAGGTTAACAATGGTCTCGTTACGAGTTACCGTATTCTCCATTAACCCATCAATGGTCAAACTATTCGGCAGCGCGCCGGGAGTATAGAGTTCTAATCGATCGGAAAACATATGCAGGCGAATTCTGCGGCCAGTCATGGAGTAGTCTCGATGAGCCACTGCGTTAACTATGGCTTCGAATATTGCGCCCAGATTGTATTGTGGAAGGTCGATTCGACCTAGTGTCTTTATCGCTTCAATACGCATGTTTTTGCGTACAAATTCAAATGCACCATTTATTTGTTGATCCAAAGGACCCGTATAATCGGCTGCATCGATTTGATCGGCAGCATCTCGCTCACCGCCGCTATACGCCACACACTGAACGTAAGCATTATTAAGCCATTGGGTAGGATTGGAGGTTAATAACAAAACCCCTGTAACAGATAATCCGCTACTGCCGTCATCATCTAGTGCACTCAAATGCAGTTTATGAAACTGCTTATGCTCTGGTGTGACTGACTTTAAGAAACGTTTTTTTAAGCTTTTGTCTATATCGGTACTATTGGTATCCGGCACCAAAATTTCATCAAATCGGATCAAACGAGACTGGCTGCGTTGTTGGAAAAGTCGGGCTAAAACATCTGGCTTCATTTCCTGTTTGGTAGAGCCTACTCGTTGATAATATCGTCCAGCACTTTGATGCACCATAATGCTTTTAGATATTTCAATATAAAGGACAATAACAATTTTTCCTTCGTTGTCTGGAAGCTGTAGCAATCTCGTATCAATTTTTACGGGAGGTTGAATATTATTCTGGCTGATATTAACAATCCACTCTTCAACAAACGACACCTTGTCATCAGGAATACCCTCGACTTCTCGAGTATTGTCTGTCACGCCCAGAAGCAAGCGCCCACCTTGACCATTGGCAAAAGCAGCTATCTCATGCGCCATTTTGTCTTTATTCGGATCTTTGACTTTATTGCCATCTAATTTCACAGATTTAAATTCAATACTGGAGTCTTCGCCAATTCGAATGTGAAACATTATATCTCTTGTCAATTTTTCTATATTCATAAAGTTAGCCTAAGGGTTTAATGTCCAACGAATACTGAATAAAGTTTCTATTTCTTTTTTAATTTCCAACTTACTTTCCATTTCATCCAACAATTGATCTTCCTCTTCTTCAATCTGTTTTTTTGCCTGATTATAATCATTAAGCGCTCTGTCACGCTCTCTAACTTTCTTTTTGACTATTCGTTTGCTTTCCAATTTATCTGCCAGAGATTTAAGTTGACGCGCTTCGCGTTTAATCTCTTTAATTTCCCTGTCTAGCTCTTCAACGGTAAAAAACAATGCCTGACGTCGATCATCAGCCCAACGTTCCAGTTTGGTATTTTCCTGGTCAAAATAAGCCTCTAGCTGCTTTTCCGTTTGTAATTCTTTTTGTTCTAGCTGTTGTTCCAGTTGAGAAGTTAAACTCTCTGTATTCAATTGTCCTAATATTTGCGTGACACTCGCAGGTATGCGCAACAAATGTTCAGCATCTTCACTGGGCAGTTGTTCGCCACTTTCAGTTTGGGCAATTACAAGTAGATGTTCCTCTTTAGTCTCAGCAAATTTTAGCGTGAGTTTTACAACACTTAACAGGCCTGATTGTCCTATACGAGGTAGCAATGCCGCATAATGACCATCAAGTTTATTATAATTAAAAGTCAGATGAGCCAAAGCCATTTCACTGTTAGCAGGTTTTCTTGCAATGGCCTGCTTAAGGAGTTCCCAAGCTAGAAAATGTTCATTCGCCTGTAAACGGAAAAAATCAGAGTCATTTTTCTCAGCCAGCTCCCAGCTTAGATCATATCTTTGATCCTTGTATTCAAATGAATTACGAGAAAAAATAGCATCTGGTAACTCGGCTTTGGCTAAATCCATCAACACCTGCTGATAATCAGCTAAAAAATCATTGGACTGATCGCGGCGTGTTTTTAAAGCCGCCACC
>JADGFG010000206.1 GCA_016743995.1 Kangiellaceae bacterium
AATCTTCTTCAGCCATTTCTCGCATATCAGGATCACTATCCTTCAACATTTCTTCAGCTGCTGTCAGGTCATTAATAATTTCATTATATTTTTTAAAAGTAACGACAACTTCTTCTAACTGAGAATATTCTTTAGAAAGCTCTCTAAAACGATTCTGGTTTGAAATCGTATCGGGATCGCCAAGCAAATGCCCCACTTCTTCGTGACGCTCTGACAAACCTTCAAGCTTACGTAAAATTGACTCTTTCATAAAATAGACTCTTTTCTAATAAATAGACTCCTCTTTCAAGCAGTCTCGATTAATCTTTATTTTGCAGTTTTATATCAAAAGCTTCAGCAAGGCTTTCAAGTAACTGAGATTGATTATTCTCACCCGCCTTTCGAATAAGCTTACTCGGCGCATGCATAAATTTTTGTGCTAGCCTGTTAGCAAACTCTGTAAATACTTTTTCCGGGTTTTCCTGATTACTTAATTTTGATAAAGCTCTGGACAACTCATCCGCTTTAATATTATCAAACTGAAAACGAAATTCTTTTAACAAAGATACAGCAGATAAAGACTGCAACCAGCTTAAATACTTCTGCCCATGTGTAATAATAATTTCCTGGGCTTCTATCGCAGCATTTTCCCTTGCCTTTAAGTTCTCTCGAATAACACCCTGCATATCATCAACCGTATACAGATAAATATCACTCAACTGTGAGACTTCTGGTTCAATATCTCTGGGTACTGCCAGATCAACCATAAATACAGGCCGATGTTTACGTTGTTTAATGGCATTTTCCATAAGCCCCTTACCGATAACTGGCACTGGACTAGCCGTTGAGCTGATAATCACATCGGCTTCAGCCACAAGTTCAGGCAATGATGACAAACCATAACCCGTTGCGTCGAACTTATCAGCCAGTTTTTGCGCTCGCTCTACAGTACGATTAGCCACTTTTAACTGAGTGACTCCCTGACGCGATAAATGCTTTGCCGCCAGCTCAATCGTTTCTCCTGCACCAATAAATAGCGCCTTTATTTCGTTAAAATCTGCAAATATCCGTTTCGCCAACGTCACTGCTGCATAGGCAACAGATACTGCACTTTCACCTATCTGAGTATCAGTTCTTACCTGTTTAGCCATGGTAAAAGTTTGCTGAAATAAACGATTTAGATAAATTCCCATTGTGCCGGCGTGATTCGCATAGCCATAAGCGTCTTTTACCTGGCCTAAAATCTGAGGCTCTCCGAGCACCATTGAATCTAATCCGCAGGCAACACTCATGATGTGTCTGATAGCTTCACTGCCAGCATGTCGATAAGAGTATTGTTTAATAGCCAGCTTATCCAGCTGGTGATGTTCTGCTAACCAGTCAATAATCTGATTAAATCTTACATCGATATCCCCGCCAGCCACTTCGTTCTTTTCAATCGAATCAGTGTTAACGGACGAGCTAAGACTATTTTGATGCTCATGCCCGACACCACGGTAAATAATTTCCATTCGATTGCAGGTCGATATAATAGCGACTTCTTCAAGACCCGCATGAACTTTCAATCTGTTTAAATTATCAACAATATTTTCGGGAGAAAAAGCAACCTTTTCACGAATTTCGACAGGCGCGGTTTTATGATTAATTCCAAGAATTGATACAGGCATGATAACAACAGGTTAATAATTAAACTGAATCACTAACCCTGAGTCTACCCAGTTAGTGAAAGGTGAAATCTGATCGTTATCAAGTAAGGGTATAAATAACATAAATGATTATTGTGACAACTCTGGTAACGTTTTTAATTATAGACTTTCTATAAGATATAATGTTAAGTTTCTTTAACTTGTGACTTATACTCTTGTAAAGTAAAATCTCGATTTAGTAATTTGATTTCAATTAGTTATGTTCATATTGATGTTCAGTATACGTATTGATGTCAGTATACGCTATTTCGTATTTTATTGAGTAATTTTATACCACTACGTTTAATATCCACTCAATTAAACGTGCAACGCGATACAAACCAGGCTAATAACGCCAACATTGGCATACTTATTAACCTGCAGGCTCTTATTAAACAGGAAATAACTATCTGAAAACAAGTTTGTGGGAACCTTTTCTCTTGATAAATATCCTATCCTTTGCCCCAAATAGTGTTGACACTAGCCACTTCATCAATCTGAAGGGTGGAATTATAACAGAGGCTGGTCACAAATCGCATTATTTTTAATTCGGGATAGCAGGTTAAGCACTAATCGTATTAAAATCAGATTAACTGGACAGATGGTAATTAGACAGATGGTAATTAATTTGGTAAATAGTCATTGAACAGATAATAATTACTCGGCCAGCTAGTCGAAATCACCAATCAATTGAATAAATTAAGTAACAAGAAATATTCAGAGGTAAAAAGAGTCAATATGACCCAGTCAGGATTCAAAAAACTCAGCCTGGTCGCAGGACTGAGCATTTTATTGTCAGCATGTGTTACTCAGCCTGTTGAAAAATACTCAACACCTCATAATGAGTATCAGTTAACTGGTACCCAGCAGCTTAATAATCGACAAAGGGCTGATTTGTTAGAGGCTATCATCACAGCGGATATCGCAGAACATAAGAAGGACTATCAGACCGCCACCAGCTATTACCTGTTTGCTGCTGAAATATCCCAGGATCAAGATTTAATTAATAAATCAATACAATCTTCAGAACTGGCCAGTGATCCACTGGGTCTGGAACAGGCAGCCAGAATCTGGTTACAAATAGAACCGAAAAACATTAAGGCTAGCTCGCTACTACTCAAAGCCCAGCTAAAACAACAGGATAACGCTCAGGCCCTGAAAACGGCTGAAATGTTGTTCAACCAGATCCCCTCCAGTAATATCCGCTACCAGATATTAATGAAAAACGTATTAGTACAGCAACCCAGGGATGCCTTTAATTTTCTTAAAACTTTAAGTGAAAAATTTCCTGATGAAGTCGCCATTACCACCGCACAAGCCAGATTCATTTTTAATCTGGCCGGTCAGAACGATAAAGAACAGGATAGTATGTATTTTCAAGCGCTTAATACCGCTGAACAGGCATTAACCCAGGATCCTGCTTTTGTTCCGGCTATTCGCACAAAAACCCATTTATTATTTCGCCTGCATAAAGATAATGAGGCAAGAAACTTTTTAAATGATAAATTAGCCGCTCATCCAGACTCAGTTGAAATCAACCGTCTTCAAGGACAACTGCTTTACGATTTACGAGATTTTAAAGCCTGTGCAACCCATAACAAGCAGTGGCTTCAAACCCATCCGGACGATATTGTTTCTCAATATTACCTCGCAGCCAGCTTGTATGCCCTTGGCAATTTTAAGCAAAGCTATCAGAATTTTTATGATTTACTGGATAAAAACTATAAGACGGATATCGTCGCTTACTATTGCGGTGACTCTGCATTTAAAACCGGGCAGACTGAAGAATCACTACACTGTTTTGCTCGAGTTGAAAAAGGCCGCTTTTTCACTTCGGCAAAAATACAACAAGCCAATATACTGGCCAAAAAGGGTCAGGTTGACAAAGCACTGTCACTGTTGAAGCAGGATTATGCCATCCCCCAGAACCAGAAAACCAATTTAACCCTGGCTGAAATTGACATTATCCATAAAAAAATGAGTCGAAAACAGGCAACAACTCGTCTGGAAGAGGCCATCAAAGACTCACCTGATAACCTGGCCTTTTTATTAAAAAAGATAGAAATTTATCAACTGGCCAAAAAACCATTAGCTTTGGTAAACCTGCTAAAAAAAGCACAAAGTTTATTAAAGCCGGGGAAAAAGCTGGATAAGTTCAACCTGGCTGCAGCGGCACTTATCCATAACAATGGCCACATTCAACAATCTATTGACTGGATAAATGATGCGCTGACAGAAAAACCTAAGGACAAAGAACTGTTATATGCCAGAGTCATGTATAAAGAGTCTCTGGGTTTACATAATGAAATGGTTAAAGAGCTCAAATATCTGAACAAGCTCTACCCAGATGATGTCAATATTCAAAATGCACTCGGATACACATTGGCAGACCATAATATTGAGCTGGATTTTGCCGAAATACTAATCAACAAAGCTTATAAAAAACACCCCGAGAGTTCAGCTATCACCGATAGTCGAGGCTGGCTTGCCTATCGACAGGGAAAACTGGCTGAAGCCACTAATTACCTGACTAAAGCCTTTAAAATATCACCCAGTGCTGAAATATCTGCTCACCTTGGCGAAGTACTATGGAAACAGGGAAAACAACAAGATGCACGCTCGGTCTGGCAACGTGGTCTTAAAATTGATAAAACCAATAAAATACTACTAAAAACCCTCAAACGTTTTAAGATAAAACATTAAATGAGTGCTTTTATTCCTTACCGACTGATTTCACTGCTGATTGCTTTCTGTCTGGTATCAGCCTGCCACACCAGGCGAGACTTTGATCCGGCTGGAAAAATTGATTTATACCAGCTGGAACACTGGAAAATAAAAGCACGAGTTGCCATTAAAACCCCAAAAGATAGCGTTTCAGCAACACTGGACTGGGAAAATAACAGAGATAATTTTGATTTTCATCTCTACGGCACTTTTGGCACCACCTATGCCCATTTGATTCAAGATGGACAGGAAGCGGTTCTTAAACTTTCAGAAGAAAAGACTTATTATCATTCTGACGCAGAACAACTGTTATCTCAGTCTCTCGGATGGGAGTTTCCCATTGACGCACTCTCATACTGGATAAAAGGGTTACCTTCACATAAACCCGGTGAATCGATCAATCGGCAAGACAATGGTCTTTTAAGCGCGGCAAACCTTAACGGCTGGCAGGTTAATTTTTCTCGTTACCAGAATTATTCAGGTTATTCGATGCCACGCATTATTAAAGCCGTCCATCCGCGAATGTCACTCAAACTACTCATAAAAGACTGGACGTTTATGCAGCCAGACTGACAGAATATTCCTCTCTTGAGGAAACAACGTAACCTGATATCCCGTTTAACGAGTGCAGAATTAACTAACCCTCCCCTGTTAACCTTATGAACAAACCAGACCATGAATAACAGACCATGAATAACAGACTATGAATAAATCACGGAATAAATCACGGAATAAATCAGACAGCCATTGGCCCTGCCCGGCAAAACTAAACCTCTTTTTAAGCATCACTGGACGCCGAGAAGACGGATACCATAATCTTCAGAGCGTATTTCAATTACTGGATTATGGCGATACGCTGGATATAAAAGTCGATTTTTCAGGGCAAATCATTTTTGATTGCAATATTAGCGAACTCAATCAGAATGATAATCTCGTTGTACAGGCTGCAAAAAAACTGCAGCTAATTGCTATACAGCAAGAAACAGACATCCCACCAGGCGCAAAGCTCTATTTAACCAAACGCTTACCTGCTGGCGGAGGGATTGGCGGCGGAAGCTCAGATTGCGCAACAACACTGGTCGCATTAAATCACTTATGGAAGCTGAAGCTGACACCTGATCAACTGGCTGAGATTGGTTTATCTCTGGGCGCAGATATCCCCGTTTTTGTTAAGGGTTACTCTGCCTTTGTTGAAGGAATTGGAGAAATTTTAACCCCCTTTAAACTCCCGGAATTATGGTATCTGGTTATTCATCCGGAGGTTCATGTATCAACCCCAAAAATATTTTCAAATCCACTGTTGACAAGAAATAGCAAAGCCATCACAATACGCGACCTCAACGCAATGGAGCTGCCTTTTAAGGGAAATAATTGCATGCAAACTATTGTATGTAATGAATATCCAGAGGTACGTTCAGCGCTCGAATGGTTGAAAAGTCAGTGCAGCAATGCAAGAATGACAGGAAGCGGAAGTTGTTTGTTCGCAACCTTTGACAACGAGCAAAAAATGCGTAGAATAGCGACTCGATGTGACTGGCCACACTTTATGGCTAAAGGGATGAATCTTTCACCACTCATATCGAAGCTAAAGCAGTAAAACAGGAGCTCTGGTAAACAAGCCAGAAAGTCCTGACAATACAGGGGTATCGCCAAGCGGTAAGGCAACGGGTTTTGATCTCGTCATGCGTTGGTTCGAATCCAGCTACCCCTGCCATTTTCTTTATTACATCCTTATAAACATCAGATGGCTATGTTTTACCAAAATTTCAAAGCACAAGCCTCTTTCCTGATGTATCATTCTATTTTAACTATTAATTTCAAGCTAAGACAATCGGGGTCTTAATAATGTCTGATATGATGCTTTTTAGTGGTAATGCGACGCCTGAACTGGCACAAAACATCGCCAATCATCTTGATGTTCAGCTCGGCAAAGCCAAAGTTGCTCGTTTTAGTGATGGCGAAATTGCGGTTGAAATTCTGGAAAACGTTCGCGGCATGGATGTTTTTATTATTCAGTCAACCTGTGCTCCTACCAATGAGAGCCTCATGGAACTGGTTGTCATGGCAGATGCATTACGTCGCGCGTCCGCAGGTCGTATTACAGCAGTCGTTCCCTATTTTGGTTATGCTCGCCAGGACAGACGTGTTCGCAGTGCTCGAGTACCTATCACGGCAAAAGTTGTTGCCGATATGATGGCCGTTGTTGGCATAAACCGAGTATTAACCGTTGATTTACATGCCGATCAAATCCAGGGATTTTTTGATATTCCGGTAGATAATGTCTACGCAACGCCTGTATTAATTGACCATATTCAAAAAAATGCTTCCGGCGACGAAATTATGGTTTCTCCTGATGTCGGTGGCGTAGTACGTGCTCGCGCGGTTGCCAAACTGATGAACGATGCCGAACTGGCCATCATTGACAAACGTCGCCCAGAAGCCAATAAATCCGAAGTCATGCACATTATCGGCGACGTCAAAGACAGAGACTGCATAATTCTCGATGATATGGTCGACACAGCAGGCACTTTATGTACCGCCGCTCGCGCATTAAAATCGGCAGGGGCAAAAAGCGTAACCGCTTACTCCACACATCCGGTACTTTCAGGTAAAGCCATTTCAAATATTGAAAACTCTGAACTGGATGAGCTGGTTGTTACTGACACAATTCCCTTATCTGAAGCGGCACGGGCAAATGATAGAATTACCGTTTTGTCTCTATCAGACATGCTTGCCGAATCAATCAGACGCGTCAATGAAGAAGAGTCCTTAAGCTCAATGTTCATGGTTTAAATTCTGATATTTTTAATCAAATCAGATAAATAATCAGATTTGCGTAACAGGCACATTAAACTAGTTTGTTACGCTCTTTCTCCTTCCCTCTCTTTTAGCACCTGACAATCACCGCTTTTACCACCTTACAATCCCGCTCTTTACCACCTGAAAAAATGATTATTTAATTCACTACTACAGTATTTTCCAATAGAGAAATGAGCCTGAAGAGAGGTTTAGCCATTTAGGCGTATTTCTGTTCCTGCTCAAAGATTGTTTTAAATAATTTCCGTCGTT
>JADGFG010000207.1 GCA_016743995.1 Kangiellaceae bacterium
CTTTACAGCTTGTATTTTAAACGATTGATTAAATTTCGCTCTCATTTTCTCTACCTCTAACTAAAAATTAGAGGCGACAACTATCCTGACACAGGGGGCTTCTTAGCCATGTGGCTTGACAGTGCAAGTGAATAAAGCGCTTTGCCAGTATCTGATGAAATGTCAACAACATACTCCCAGACATCCGTTGCGCATCCAGGCTTGCCAGCACTATCACCGCTTATTTGAATATAAGCTAAAGTAGGATTCGTAGTCTTTACCAGAATTCTTTCAATTACTCCGCGCTCTGTACTTGCAAAAACCACATTCGAGAAAAATATAATGCAAATTACCAGGTATTTCATTTTTATTCCTTAGTTAAATTTTTATAGTAAAATATTCCAGAAAATAAATTTAGTAATCTTGCATAACCTTGCGTATGGCGGCCATAGCCATGTCATCAGCATACACATCGGCCCCAAATTTTTGATGTGCATAAACTGAAACTGCATTGATGCCGGTACAACCATCATAAAAACCATCGCGCTCGAATTTTACGGCTTTAGCTGCTGCTTCAAAGATTTTCCTATATTTTAAAAAATTTTCATCATTCATTTTTACATCTCATTCCATTCAGGTAATTATTAAAGTTCGCTTCAAAATCACTATTTGAATCATTCATAAGGTTACCGAATTTTTCATATTTTCGAAAGCATTATTCATTGAAGCATTATTCATTGAAGTTCTTATCGAGAACAACGATGCGTGATAATAACCCAATTAAATCATAAGGTTAAAGAGAGCCAGCAGTCCTGACAGCAGGAGCCTGACTTCTAACTCGGCTTTTCTTCTCTGATAAGCATGCCTATGAATTTTTCAAATCGTCTCAGTCTGGTTTCGGGTTTCTTTGCACTTGTCAATCCATGCGCGATTACATAACGATTTGATTTAGTGAGCGTTTCAAAGAACTGTTTTGCCTTCGGATTACTCTCTAGTGCAGCCAGAAAATCCGCCGGAACTTTCATTTCGCTTGCCGTATAGGCATTCTCCCACCGGCCATCTGCTTTAGCAGCCCGAACGTGCACCAGTCCTGACTCAGTCATACGTCCCTCGATTATCAAACGCTCCACATGCTCCCTGTTTCTTTTTGACCAGTTGCTTCGTGTTTTTCTTGGTGTAACCCGCTGAAGATAGGCTTGATCATCAATTGACTTCTTGACGCCATCAATCCAGCCCCAGCACAAGGCCTCAATCACGACATCATCCCAGGTCACGCTCAGGATCCCTGTCTTTTTCTTGAATATCTTCACCCACAGTTCACTTTCAATGGCATGATTAACCTTGAGCCACCGGCCGAAATCTTTCGGTGATGTAAAGGTCATGATTCTCACTGGATCAGTTTCGGGCATAGCATTAGAGTCTCTTTGGCATAAAAATTAACTGGATGCAGCAAACGCCACGAAAACTCGAGAATGTGCATTTCAAAATTAATTATTTAGTTTGTTTGTTTGTTTGTTTGTTTATAACATTACTTTCTGTATGTCAGGTCAAGGATTAATTGAGTGAAAACAATAGCTATATCAGCTATTTCCCTGATTAACTTCAGGTTTCCACATTGAACGAATTGAATGTAAATGTTTTAAGTAAAAAAACTGTACTAACAACTCCAACCTGATGTTTGAGAAATTACTCATGATAAGCACATATAAACAAATAACAACACCAACATAGCCGTTCACTATACAAAGTGTCAGTCCCCAACCTTTCCCAGATAACAGACCATAAGCAGAAATACCGCAAAATACAAACAATGACTGAATCACTAGCGACCAAAAATCAAACGCTCCTCCAGAGTATGACAAACCATACAGTTGGCTACTCATTTGAGAGGATGTTATTGCAGAGTAAATAGCAATAACAGGTACCAATATTGAAAATGCCACAAAGATCCATCCAAAAACTTTTATCCACTTAGGAATGAGCGATTGCCTGTAAGCAACAAGTTCTGCAGGAATCTCAAAATTATATTCTTTTGTGGGTTCAACTGTGGCTTGCCGACTGGCGATTTCCAATTCTATCTGTTTCTTTCTTTCAGGCGCTGCATTGCTTCTTTCTAAATTTACTTCGAAATTCAAATCAGTTAATGTCCAGTTTTTAAAATTTTCTTCAGTCATAATCGAAGTTCAATCCTTTGTGCAAGTCCTATTTTTAATTTAACCATTTATTGACCGCAATAAATGTTATGAATTTTTCGAAAGCGCGCCAAAAAATTTATTATTTAGATCACTCATAAAATTACAGATTTTTTCATATTTCTGAATGCATCTTTATTAAAGTTTTATCGATAATAACGAAATGTGGCAATAGCATTCTATAAGTCCAGGAAATCATTTATCATAGTGATAACGACAAGAAATAACAGTGAGTTGATTATCATCAACAGCGTATACCAATCTGTTTAATTCATCGATTCTTCGCGACCAAAAGCCAGATAGATTTTCCTTAAGCGGCTCAGATTTTCCAATCCCATCAAATGGGTTTCGCTGAGCATCAATGAGCAGTTTATTGATACGTTTGATTGTTTTCTTGTCTTGCCCCTGCCAATAAACATAGTCAGCCCAGGACTCCCTGGTCCAGGCTAATGTTTCAATCATCACTTAGCTCATGGCTTTCAACTTTACCAGAACGGTACTGTTCGATTGATTTCGCAAGATGCGATACATTCGCTGAGCTTTTTAGCAAATGTACAGTCTCCATAAGCCCATTGAATGAGTCAAGTGACATAACGACAGCATCATCTGCGTCTCTTCTTGAAATCACAGTATAATCAATATCATCAACTACTTGATCTAAAACACTTTTTAAATGATTACGTGCTTCTGAAAAATTCACGACTCTCATAAAAAACCTCTATCTTGTACCATATATAAGACAAGTATAACTTGTCCTGTAAATTGTGCAAGTGTGAAGTTTAAGATTAAGCGCCCATCTTTGGCACGTTTCTCAGCCCTTCATTAATCCAGCAGGTAGTGAGCGTGACGATCCACGGCTCTCAACAGACATTGACTCACATTCTTGTGCGAGCTTGTTCATGTGCTGACTGTCTGATATTGCTGATTTTTAAGCAAATACTGAGTAGTAGCGAGTTTCCATGACTGCAAATTATAAATTGCGAAAATAAAAAACGAGCCATATGGCTCGTTCTTTATTGAGTAAAAGTTAACTCTGGTTTTTTATAATGGTCCTATTCAACATGAACTTGAATAGCTGCACCGCTACCGCTAGTTACCGCAGAAATATAGTACCAACCAGCCGCAGGATTATTAAGTGTAATACTTTGCTGAGTTGTCCCTGCATTGATAGAGCTGTGAGTGTGATTGTTTGCGTCAGGCCACGAGCGTCCACCGTATAGCTTAACTGCCCCATTACCGTGAGCGGTGTTAATTTTTAAGCGAGAAGTATTTTCATCAATGTAAAAATGATAATAATTATTGCTTTGTTGCTCAGTACAGATAGCAGCACCATGTTTGATTTCACCGGTTCTTTGTTGTCCTTGAGTAACACACGCATCATCAACTAAACCAGGTGTAGGTGTAGGCGTTGGATCAACTGGTGGATCTACAGGAGGATCAACCGGTGGATTTGTACCGCCGAACAAGCTTTCGGTAATTTCAAAATTATTCTCACTGCTACTTTTTGATAATACCACAACACCAAGACATTTCTGATTATTGTCAGTTAACATCATGTGATCAAAAGGTATCCAGATTGAGCTTGTATAGCTCTCACCTTGACGAAGTGTTGCGTAGGTTTTACCAGTAGAGCGTTTACCAGTATCTTTATCTACCCAGTATAGTGAAACAGGGTGATTGGTTGTGTTGGTAATTCTCACTGAAGTTTTAGGACCGCTATAAAAACGGCTATAACTTTTATTAATTGAACAGCTGCCAATAGTATTAGCGGCTGGAGGCGCAATAGCAGTTGAGTTTGCTAGCACGTAAGCTTGAAAACCACTGCCAGTTCGTGATTCAACACGTCTTAAGGTATCGTAATATCGGTTTCTGTCACCTGATTTTAAAGCTTCTTTAATTTCTAAAACTTCAGAAGGATGCTTATGAGACAGGTACCGCATCGCAAAATACCCCCACTGATACAATTTGTTATAGTAATAATCCATAAACAATAGATCGTATAGAGGCGGAATCACTCTTCCTTTCATCGCTTTAAGTGTGCGCGTATGATCTTTGCCCATGGCGACGTATTCAGCCATACCTTCTGTCCACGATACATTATTATTATAATAACCATAGTTTCCAGCTTTGATATAACGTCCGTCCAGGTAATGAACCATTTCATGTTTAAGATTATAGACTTGATCTCGATATTGGCATGAGTTGCCTACCCAGCTATCAGCACATTGCATAATCACTATGCGCGCTTGATTGTTGGCAACGCTCGGATCTCCTTCCAGGTACATACCGCCGTCTCCTCCAGGGACACCAAAAAACATTGGTCCATAATAATCATATTCAGCCTGGCTGGTAAATACGATAATTTCAACGGTGTCGTTGTTATCGTTGTAAACAGGGTAGTTATCATCTGTATAAAAAAAACCGTGAAACTTTTGTGTTATTTCTGCAATTTCACGACAAGAGGTCGCTAATATATTTTGGGAAACGCCTGTTTGGGCTCGTATACTAACTTGTTTGCTACATTGACGACTCACCGTCAGAATATCTGATTCTTTCACAAAGCTTTGTGCGCTAAGTGAAAAGAAAAGGGTCGAAATAGCTAAACCTAATTTCAAGTGTATTTTCATTAATTATTGCTCTTATAAAAGTGATGAAAGGGTTACAGCTCTACTTACTGAAAAGAAGAATTATCCATACTGCGAAGAGAATTATTAGCTTTTATCTTACTTTCTAATTGCAGGCAACCCGGTATTTCCGTTACCGATTTCAATATTTTTAATTCGATATTGAAGCATTATTTATATAATAATTACGATATTATATGCAATAACAATTAATACCATTAACCCAAAAACCAATATACATAAAAGTGTATGTCTGTTGTTTATCAAAGAGTTAGAGCGGTCCAAATTTTATTAATTGGTAATATTACAACTATTTAACATGATAATTTTAGTAATGAAAAATGAGTCTTAAGATTATTTAATGTTCGGTCGTGTAAAATAATGTAAAGCAAAGTTAAAAGAAGTTAAACCAAAGAAAATAAAAAAATAAGTGGGCACTCAAAACTTTAAAACTGAATACTTTTAAAGTTTTTACTTGTCGACAATAAACAAGGCTCTTTGATTAATATCAATAGATGATTTATTTTTGTTCAATATAACATTGCCTGCCGGGTAGCATTCCTCTACCTGTCCTGTTGACTAATTAAAGGTGGCCTTTGGCGTAACAAGAGAAACTATTTTTATGCCTTTACTTATTCAAGTGAGATAATGACTTTAAAGAATACTGTTTGATAGTTTGATTTTTAGTCTGTTTATTCACTATCGAATGAATGTAATGTTTACCATTTTATTAGCAGCGAAAAACAGCTCCCCCCGAAAACAGTCATTCATTGACTACTTTGACTACTTTGACTACTTTGACTACTTTGACTACTTTGACTACTTTGACTGGCCAGAATAAATTTGTCAGAGCCAGCATCCTTATAGCTGCATACGAAACCATCCATTCGTACAACCACCTCACTGCCATAATTATTTGACCACAACAAATGGCCTGATTTATTTATAGTAATAACATTTGGAGTTACATATATATCCAAACAAGATACTCCTCTCCTACATACGTTGTAATGGTATAAGGTAAGGCTTTTCAGTTTCATCTGATACAACAGAAAAAGAAATCGTGAAGTTTACAAATAAAAATTTTAAGTAGCGGATATTCAGCTTTCCTATGCATTTATCCATAACGCCCATCACTCAAAATATATAGAAACCATCCCTCATAAACAAGCCTTAATAGTCAGATAAATTAACAACCGTTAATCCTGATCAATTCATTATCAATTTAAATCAATGCGGTCAAAGTCTGAGCTATTTTTTCCATAGGCTAACTGACTGGTATTACATTCACCGAAATAACGATAAATAACAACAATCCGATTTAATCTGCCTGAAGCTGAATTTTCATGGCGTAGCAGCCAAAAGCCGCATATCTCAACAAAACAAAAGCCACGCCTTGCTCATGTAACAATTGACTCAAAACAGCGTGGCAAGTATCCGATGTAACAAGGACGGCATTAACTATTCTTTCTTCCTTTGAGTAGGCGCGAAGTACAAATGTTTCACCAAGGTAGTCCGTTTCTGTTGCTATCGGTAACGGAATGCTAGCTAAATCTACTGGCTCTTTACTTTCATCAGCCAATACAAATATCGGTCCATATTCCTTATACGGACCCGTTTGGCTAAAGGGGCAATAGCTGGCGAGAATAAGCGGTTCTCCAGGATGCGCTGCACGCAAAACATCACGGCAGGGCTCTCCACCTTTGGCAATTATATGTTCGACGGGTTGGTTTTGATCGTCCAGTCCTGCATTACGGACTTTTAATAGAAAGTCAGCCCTGATTGGGATTATCTGGATAGGCATCAATTCGTTCCGGCATTTGTGAAAAAAGCAGAATAGATTGAATGAGTTTTATTGACAACCGAAAAGTGGACAAGCAATTTGAGCCGGGTAATATTTTCCTGGTCCGAGTACTACAGAATGACTAGAATCAAAGAAGCCTGCTACATCACCCCCTTTTGATTCCTTTTTCGTAGATTCTCTTATTTCGTACGAAAGTTTACGGATTACTCCACTTTTTACTGTTTGCGCAAATAGTTAAGTGCCCCAATGTCAATTCGGGCAGCCCTACTAACTCTCTCGCCGGAATTCCTTTCACGAAACGTTTGAAAATGTATGTCATCAAACTAAACGGATTAGCACTAGCTTCCGGTCCAAAAAACTTTACCCAATCAAACCCAGTAAGATCGACATCAAAAGTATCAGCATACTCCTCCATGAACTCTAAACCATCAAGGCCAGCTACGTTGAAATCATGAGCTAAGCATGAATACTCGCTTACGCCTTGTTTTATAGGCCAAAGTTTCAATTCGGTAAACTTACGAATATCTTCAAATCTGACATCACTCATATCTAATCATATTACCAAACGCGAAATACTTGTTTCTGGAACATTGAATTCGTTAAAAATTCTCCAATAGTGAAAGCACTGACTGTCCCCGCTTCAGTTAAATTCAAAGCCTTTAGTTAATGAAAGCTGACAGTCCTTAGCTGCTTTTGAATTAAAAACATCAATATGTCTGGTAGAAATCGAAGTGACTTTATTTTTAAGCTGAATATCCTCAAATAAATTTTCAACCTGATTAAGACGAGAGATCTCCAGGCCAAAACCTATATTCCCATAGCCTCTATGATTAAA
>JADGFG010000208.1 GCA_016743995.1 Kangiellaceae bacterium
ACTATATTTTGATCCACGCTTATCAAAATCCGGTTTTATCTCTTGTAATTCCTGTCACAATTTAAGTATGGGAGGAACTGACAATTTAAAAACTTCCATAGGCCATAACTGG
The DNA here is from genome assembly GCA_016743995.1 of Kangiellaceae bacterium. Lineage (GTDB taxonomy): Bacteria > Pseudomonadota > Gammaproteobacteria > Enterobacterales > Kangiellaceae > Aliikangiella. Next base: position 113 of record JADGFG010000208.1, read on the forward strand.
CAACAAGGCCCAATCAACTCTCCTACTGTACTCAACTCCAGTTTAAATATTGCTCAATTTTGGGATGGTCGCGCGGCCGATCTAAAAGAACAGGCAGGCGGTCCCATCGCTAACCCCGGAGAAATGGCTTTTACCCATACGCTGGCAGTTGAGGTGCTTCAATCCATTCCTCAATATGTTGCTGAATTCAAAAAAGTTTACAACAAAAAATCAATTAATATTGATAGGGTAACCGATGCAATCGCCGAATTTGAAAAAACGCTGGTCACCCCCAACTCGCGTTTTGACCAGTGGTTAAAAGGTGATAACCAGGCTATCACTTCAATGGAACTCGCAGGCTATAAATTATTCAAGAATTCAGGGTGCATCGCCTGTCATAATGGCGCAGCTGCAGGCGGCAGTCAATTTCAAAAAATGGGGCTGGTCAAACCCTACAAAACGGATAACCCTGCAACCGGGAAAGAGGCGGTTACGGGAAAAGCGACTGATAAGTTTGTTTTTAAAGTCCCAACTTTGCGTAACATTGAGTTAACCTACCCCTATTTTCATGATGGCGCAGTCAACACCTTAGGTGAAGCCGTACAGATTATGGGAAAGGTACAACTCGGCAAAATGTTTAGTGAAAGTGAAACCTCTAAAATTGTTGCTTTCTTAAAAACACTCACCGGTAAACAGCCTGAGTTTAGCTTTCCAGTGTTACCGCCATCAACCGATACCACACCACGACCGACCCCATTTAAATAGCATTAGAAACCTGAATTTAAGCTGCAGGGCAAGATAGATAGGACTGCTCTGGCCCTGCATATCTTGTCTTTTCTTACTCCTGTCAACCGCAAAGTAAAATACAAGCGCTTTACTTCTGCTTAATAGAGCGATATCAGATTTAAACAGACTAATTTGAGATAACTTTGCGTGACAATCTCATCAATTTATGAGACAAATCACCTTCAAACTGATTCGAAACTCAACCTTCACAAAAATTACAGACGAAAGTGAATCTTAATGAAAAAAATACTATCAATCATTTTTATGCTATTTGTCAGCAACACAAAAGCCATCGACCTTTATGCTGGGGTTGATTACTTCTGGTCAGACATCAGGCTAGCTGGTGAAAAAACACATCCGACAATGGCTTCAATTAATCTGGGTGCTGAAATCTGGCAGCAGATATTACTTGAAGTACAATATGGACAAAGCATCAATGAGGACTCTATCTATCGTCTGAATTTTAAACTGGAAGAATCCCAGGCGATTTATCTACATTTTTTGTCCGAAGATAATGATTATTGGCTACTCGATTTATCAATCGGTTACGCCAGTACTGATTTTTCCGGAACGGGTCCTGTCGATACTTATAATGATACCGAAACCTATAAAGGTTTTTCCTGGGGTGCTTTTGCCGTCAAAAATATTGAATCAATTCCTGGTACTCGTTTTAAAATAGGTTATCAGTCATTATTTAATGATGACGAGCTACACATTAAAGGCTGGGTTGCGGGACTTAGCTACCATTTTTAATTTTTATGCCCTGTCACATTAATCGCAGCGTAAATAATGACTCCAACGCTTGTTGTTGAAAATAACCAGCATAGAACCAGGAACAGACAATGAAAAGCAGACAACTATTTTCCCTCTACGTAGGCCTCACAGCAATACTGATGTTCGGCATGACCGGATGCAAAACCGAAGGTGACAGTGAACCTCTGGTTAACGCCGTTAAAAAAGAAGTTGCGCTCAATGATGGCACTTTAATTACTTCATTAACGATTGTACAAACAGATACAAGATTACGCGTGGGCGAAAGCTTCCAGCTTACCGCTGAAGGCACTGATATTAATGGCAACAAACGAGACGTCACTAAGGAAGTAAGCTGGAAATCAGGCGATACAACAACAGCCACGGTAAACGATTCTGGCCTGATAACGGCTGTTGCCTATAAAGAAGATAATCAGGGATTTATTGATATTACCGCCACTACTTTTGATGGAACAATAACGACTGGCCGAGTTTCGGTGAAACAGGTTGCAGTAACTCATATTGATATTTCACAAAAATCTCCTGCGACAGGCGACTCGGTATATACCTGTATTGATACACAGTTTCAGGCAAAAGTTATCTATGAAGACGGGATTGAAAATACGATTATTGATAGAATTAGCTGGTCTGTCTCTGGTAGCAATACCGCGCTAATGGAGTCAAATGGTATCTTACGTACTTCTTCAGCCAGCCAGGAAAACTTAACCGTTTCCGGAATGCTTTACGGTACAACAGGCGAAAAACCGGTTACAACGGACCCTGCACAGCTCATCTCTATGATTGTGACAGATGATAAGGACAAATCAGATCCATTTAGCATTAACGTGGGTAGCCGCATAAAGTTTAAATCGATTGGTAATCTGAACCCGACGACTTCAACGACTCACTATAACGTTACCCAGAACGCTAACTGGTTGGTCAAAAATGCTGAACTGGCTGGAATTACAACTCAGGGAAGTTTAAAAGGCTCACTATTAGCCTTAAAACCGGGTGAAACTGTCGTTGAAGTTAACTGTGGTAGTAAAGCAAAAACATTTTCTACCCTGAAAATATCAGGAGAATCTCAATATGATTCGCTAAAAATTAATAGTGGCGATGAGAACCTGACACTAAAAGCGGGTGAATCCGCTGAACTCAAACTATTAATTAAATACAAAAACTACACTTCTACAACGAACATTAGCGAATTCGCGGCCTGGGAAGTTGACAATAACAGTCTGTTAACCGGCCAATTAATCAATCATGGCGCAGATAATGCGAACTTCAAAATCACCGCCGGACAATCCACCGGCAGCGCAAAAGTCATTGCGGTTTATGATAACACCACGGTATCTCTGACAGTCACAATGACTAACTAACTCCAGGTTAATCGTTAGCACGAAGCCCTTGAAACGAAGGTCTGGATACTCCAGACCTTCGTCACTTTTATAACGACTGGAAACTTAAGCGTGCAATATTTTCCTTCTGATTCAGTTCAAACTATTTTTTAATTTAAATACTTTCGTGAGATAAATAACATAATCAGAATGCTATCTCTCCCAAACTATATCTTCATGAGATTTCAATAGCGCTTTTATTTAAACTCTAATCAGTTTTACAAAAATCAACTTGTTTAATTAGCATTTTCTGTTTTAGAGTCATTATTGTTTTACCTTCTCAAAATTAATCAATAAAGCGCAGGTATAATAATGATAAAACTAAAAAATGAAAAAAAGAGTAATCGTACACAATGGCGGCCTTACACACTTTCATTGATACTCACAACAGCATTTAATTTTCACTTTTCTACATTACAGGCAGAAACATCATCAATTGAAGAAGATGCCAATGAAAGCTCAGAAGTACTCCTGATTATCGGTTCTCGAAATCAAAAAGTCAGGACTGTTGCAGACTCTCCTGTTCCAGTTGATGTACTTTCTGCTGATGATCTGGAAACAATAGGCGCTACAGCCGATCTGACCGACAATTTAAAAGCAATGATTCCAAGCTACACTGCCACTCCTGCCACGGGTGACGGAAGCGCATTTGTCAGGCCAACCTCACTTCGAGGAACGGCACCCGATCAAACGCTCATTCTGGTTAATGGTAAAAGGAGGCATCGCTCAGCGTTAGTTCAATTTTTTGCACCAGCAGCCGGAAACGGTGCCCATGGCGTTGATATTGGCATGATACCGGCAATCGCTCTAAAAAGAGTAGAAGTGTTGCGTGATGGCGCATCCTCTCAGTATGGATCCGATGCAATTGCCGGTGTGATTAACTTTGTCACTAAAGATTCATCGGATGAAGGCTTAGCGCAAATCAGATATGGTCAGTTTTTTGAAGGTGAACAAAATGTAAAACTGGGATTTAATCAGGGGTTAGCCATGACACAAAATGGTTTTATTAATCTAAGCCTTGAATATACTGATAATGAAGCGCTTTCTCGCGGCTTTCAACGCGCAGATGCTCAGGCTCTTATTGAATCTGGGGTTAACGGTGTCGGTCAGGATACACCTTTTGAAGATGCACCGCTGGTTCAAACCTGGGGACGTCCAGAAAGCAGTGGACTACGTTTTTTTGCCAATGCAGGGCTTAATCTGACCAATGGTAATACATTATACTCTCACCTTGCCTATGCCACCACAGATGGCAGGTATCGTTTTTTCTACAGAGATCCGAACCATAGCTCAACTTTAGCCATTCTGAGAGCAGAGCATGGCTATACAGGCCTTAACGCCGGTTTTACGCCCTACCTGGACGGTGAACAGAAAGACTTAAGTTTTGTCACTGGCTATAAAGGTAATTTTTCAGGTGAAACTTTCTTCGACTTCAGTGTGAGTTATGGCGAAAACAAGCTGGACTACTTTCTCAACAATACGGTTAATGCTGCGTTAGGTTTGAGCAATGGTGACATTCCAAAAATGGATTTTGACGTCGGCGGATATCAGCAAAAAGAAATCAATCTTAATGCAGACTTCTCCACACCATTATCTGACAGCCTGAACCTGGCTTATGGCACAGAATGGCGAGAAGAAACCTATACCGCAGTTGCTGGCGAACCCGACTCATACTTTGTCGATAATCAGCAAAGAGGAGGCGCAAGCGGTTTAAAAGGTATTATGCCAGAAGATGCGGGGTCATTCTCAAGAGACAATTACGCTTTTTATGTTGATATGGAACAGGACTTTTCCAGTGACTTTATGATGCAATATGCATTACGTTATGAAAACTTTTCCGATTTTGGCAGTACGATTAACGGGAAAGTTGCCGGGCGTTATTACATTAATACAGAGGTAGCCATACGCGGCGCCATTTCAACTGGTTTTCATGCTCCAACCCCCGGGCAGGCAAATGTACAAACCACAATAACAACCTTTGATACTGCCAGTGGCGGACAAAAAGAAGAGAGCCTGATTCCTTCAACCGATCCCAGAGTTGCAGCGGCTGGAGGAAAAGAGCTTACCGAAGAAAAATCACAAAATATCAGTTTTGGAGTCACTGCCGATTTAGGGGATAAGAGCAACCTGACAGTCGATTTTTATCAAATCAATGTAGATGATAGAATTTATCGAACCGGAGATATTGAACTTCCTGGCAGTATTGACACCGTTGCTTTTTATACCAATGCAATGGATGTTGAGCATCAGGGAGTGGACCTGGTTTTATCATCGGTACTAGATTGGTCGACTGCAATTCATTCAGACATTTCATTGGCCTATAACTATAATAAAATTGAAGTGGTTAATCAGCAATTCATCAATAACGTCAAACCGGTTAGTGATGCCAATGTTGAAGATATTGAAAATAACTACCCAGCCTCCAGATTTATTTTAACAGCAAACACCTACTTTAATGATGATATTAACCTGATGCTACGTGCCAATTATTACGGCGCACATTATGACGAGCGAGGCAGAATAAATGGTGTGGATGGGAATCCCCCAACCGCAAAAATCGGTGCAATAATTTATCTGGATGCGGAGCTTGGATATTCTATCAATGAAGAAACCAGACTCGCTCTTGGCTTCACAAACCTGCTTGATCAATATGTAGATGAAATTGACGAAAGCTATGCTAATCGAAGAAGCGTTGGATTACAATATCCTCGCCGGAGTGCAGCAAACTATGAAGGAGGTTCCTGGTATCTGTCTGTTTCATACAGCTATTAAAATAGCGATAAAGGTCTCAAAATAACAATAATGACATTAAAATAATGATAAAAAGTTTAACCACTTTTTTTATAAAAATAATAGCAGGAAACTCCCTGCTATTATTTTCTCAGCAAGTTTGACTACCAGACCCGCTTTACATCATCAATTTTAAATTGATGACGACAATTCCCTTGACCATTATCTGGAATACCGGGTACTGCCAGTAAGTCTTTTAACTTCTGTTTAGTGTTGAGTTCCCGGGGCAACGACAGCTGCATCTCAGTCAACATACCGCGCTTACACTTTAGTGTTACTTTTTCAAAACTGGAATAACCAAAATTTTTCTCAAACTCGGCTTTGAATTCAGATTTGTTTACCGTTTCACCTATCCGTTGAGAAACAAATTGCCTGACAAAATTGGAGGAGTTAACCTGATCTAAAAACTCCATAGACAATAGATAATACTCATTTTCATCAAGACCACTACAAGTACCATGTTTCCACCACTCATGCCTTTGCAGGCAGGTACCATGCTTCACACTGGGCATAACAATACCAAGCGCGTCTCTGACTTCAACCGACAAGTTCAGCGAAGGGTATGCACAAAATGTAGGAGGTCTTTTCTTAATGCTGGAACAATAACCGTATTTATGGCCGCAAGATCTTTTATTAGGCCACAAGCCATGTAAAGAAAAATGGGAAGCATCAAATCGAGAAGGATGCAAAGTTGCACACTCCTTTTTACTATCGCCCTTTATTTCACAAAATGCGGGCTGCCAGCTAATTGCCAGTACATGAGAGTCAAATTGCTTACTCGTATTGCAGTTTTTGCTACCATCCGGCTTCCCGGGATTTATCTCCAGATCGTCAATCTCACCACATTTAATTGAAATCCACCTTCTAGCACTTTGTTTTGCGGACGTTATCACTCTAACCCAGTTAATCGCATTGGATCTGTTTTTTAAAACTTCAACAACCGGATATTCCTGTTCAATTTGAGATTTAAGATTCCCTGGATTCGTCCCCTTACGTTTAGACTGATACATATCACAGACTTTTTGAGCAACAAAATTGCCAGACGCAGGTATTGCTTTAACTGGCGTAGATAAAAATATAAAAGAAAAAAAGAAAACTACAGGTATCAACAGAGAATGACTTATCTTCATCACGTTTCCTTAAAAGTTAATTGATTAAATTAAACGTTGAAAACCATTTTAGGCAGTACAAAAATATTTATTTCAGGCAATGGGGTTAAACGATATACCTGAGAGATAAAACAACACGATACAAGCCTGAACTGGCGTTAACGCCTGAATATAGAGCACGCGCAAAGACTACTGAGTTAAACCACTTGCAGCAACCTGTTTTTCTGATATTAACGGAACAAGAGATATTAAGAATTAGCTTATCAGGAACGCGTAGCGTTTATCTGACGAATAAAATATAAATATTTATAAGTGGACAGGTCTACATTTTGATACTTAATAGCAGGTATAAAAAAGCCACTTTGGCAAGTGGCTTCTTAAAGTTTTTATAATTAATAATATAGCGCTAAATTTTCTTCTACTTCAATCGGGCAAGTACTTGTTG
>JADGFG010000209.1 GCA_016743995.1 Kangiellaceae bacterium
GTATAACAGAGTCTCAGACTTTAAATATAGTATATATTGACGAAATTATGAATAGTTCGGTAAAATTAACCGAAAATATCAGCTTTAACAGGCATTCCAGAACCTTTCGGTTATTCCTTACTGAATCAATTTGATTGAATAGTTCTCATTTTCACACGGCAACAATACAGTTTTTCCCACGTTGCTTAGCTTTATAAAGACAAATATCTGCCCGATTGATCGTTTCATTAAACTCGTCTTTGACACTAGCCATGGTAACCCCAAAACTTGCAGTAATATTACCAACTGAATCAAAGTCAAAGTCAAGAATTGCTGTTTTTAGCTTTTCAGCTAACTTACTCGCTCCAGTTAACTCTGTGTCCGGACACAAGATGATAAACTCTTCACCCGACCAGCGAGCCACGACATCGTTCACTCGCAGCAAACTCATAAATATACTGGTAAACTGGCGTATAACCACATCACCAGCCTTCTCACCAAAACGTTCATTAATAGTCTTAAAGTTATCAATATCGACTAATACTACCGAATATTTTATCTGTGAACGCTTGAAACGTTGATCCTCTTTAGCAAACTCATTCATTATATATTGTTTATTAAATAATCCTGTCAATGAGTCTCGAATAGACAACTGTGAAACTTCAGCCAGAAGAGCTCTGGTTTCCAACCATCGACGAACTGAAAATACGAGTAAAGAAACCGATAACGTAAAAAATATCGGTACTATTTCATCAAGCTCCCAGTCTTCATGAGCTCTTGAAAAATGATAAACCCACTCTAATGTGTCGTAATGTGCAAATACTGTAAAAAGTACAAGGTTAACACCAATGACAAATAGCGCTTCAATGAATATTCTATCTAATATAGGAATTGAAAAATTTTTAGCGTCCATACAATGACATCCACCAATAAAAAGGACCTGTTAATACTTCATAGCATTTTACGATAGTTTTATTGCAGACTTCAACACCACTTACATACGAATATTTTAGCCATGACAATTTTAAGTAGCCTCTTTTTCTCAGTAATTGACTCTTTGTGAACAGACTGATACCCCAAAAACACTACCTCCCCAACAAAGATTATTTACAAAGTTTCAGTAAATAGATCTTGTTGAAGAGCTTCGAACTGTGATAATAGAAATTGCATACCTGCAATGTCAAAACTTTGAACTTTTTCTAATAACTCCGCAGCATAAGTCGCCAGAGGTGCACATTCAAAATCTTCAGCTAAAGCTAATACCTTAGTTGCAAAACATTTAATGTCTTCAATACTATTATTTTTTACCGCCTGCTGGTACTGAACAGTGATATCAGACTCTAACAAATGCTGGATTTCCGGCAATGATGAGATAGTTTTATCTGACAGCTGAATTTTTTTTGCGACATTGTTTATTACTTCAGTAGAGCTATGCTTGAGAAACTGTGATAACACTGAAAACAAATCTTTTAGCAGCACTGGCTTACGTAAATAATCATCAAACATTTCCCTTTTGGAACGCTCAAATTCATCTAACATAACGGAAGCGGTAAGCGCTATTATCGGTAATTCAGGCTGATTTAACTTAATTAACCTCGTCGCTTCATACCCATCCATAACAGGCATCCGAATATCCATAAGCACCACGTCAATTGCTTCATTTTCACACATGTTTACAGCAACCTCACCATTTTCAGCCTGTAACACGCGAATATTGGTTTCCTCAAAGTTATATTTAATTAAATCTCGGTTATGCTCCACATCGTCAACAATAAGCAGGGTTGCCTGCTCAAACTCAATTTCTTTAGAGTCCTGTTCTACCAGCTTTATCTCAGCGCACTCTTGAAGAGAGGCTATATCCAGTTTTTTTAACAGTATAGTAAAAGTTGTACCTTGTCCCGGCTGACTCGCAGTAGAAATGTCTCCACCCATCATTTCAACCAACCTTCTGGTTATAGAAAGCCCCAGACCAGTTCCACCAAACTTCTTAACATCCTGTCCTGATTGTTGTTCAAAAACATTAAAAATGCGTTTTTGCTGATCAGCGGCAATACCGATTCCTGTATCGATAACCTGAATAAGCAAATCAACCTTACTTAAATGCTCATCAACATTAACCGCTTCAATCGATAATTTAATATGTCCCTGTTCAGTAAACTTAACTGCGTTGCCCAATAAATTAAACAATATCTGGCGCAGCCTTGTTGCATCGATTAAAATAGAATGTGGCAACTCCTTATCGATATCTAACAAAAAATCAATTTGCTTTCGCTGTATATTAATTGCAAAAATATCACTCACTTCTTTAAATAAATCTCTTATGTTGATGGCCTTATTGTGTATCAACATTTTACCAGCTTCTATTTTTGATAAATCCAATATGTCATTTATCAACATTAATAAAGTATTTCCAGCTGATTGAATAGTTTTAATAAATGCTCTCAGCCTAGGTTCTTTTACCTGTTCATTAAGTAGCTCAGTAAAACCAATAATGGCATTCATAGGGGTTCGTATTTCATGACTCATATTTGCAAGAAACTCTGATTTTGCCTGGTTTGCATGTTCGGCATGCTGTTTTGCTTCATTTAACAGACGCTCAGTTTCTACGCGTTCGGTCATATCGACAGAAATAGTCAAAAAAGCTTTCTCATTTTTATAGTTAATTGAAATGATAGAAAGCATCATTGAGCGTATTTCGCCACTAAACTGTCGTATTGGAAGTATTTTCTGGTTTATACAGCCTTGCTGTAATAACAAATCCTTAATTTTATCTCGATCTGAAGGGTCTTGATAGAAATCTTCTATTTTCAATCCATGCAGTTTATCCTCATCTACCTGATAATCTTCCAACGCTTTCTTATTGGCAGAAAGTATATCGCCTTTCTGGCTGGTCACAATAATAATAAGCGGAACACTATCAATTAGTGCCTGAACTTGTTCTTCGTTTTGCTTTAAGATTTCTTCTAAAGCTTTCTGCTCGCTAATATCACGCCAGGATACATAAACAGCGGGTTGATTTTCGTGTTTAATTGCGGTTAACACAACATCCGTCCATAATGGCATACCTGTTGCATGCAGTTGCAACCATTCGAAACGACAGCTACCTTCCTTAATACACCGGTTAATGACTCTTTCCTGTTTTACCAGAGATAGCTCTCCATCTGGCTGATACTGAGGTGACCAGTCGGACGCGATAGAATTTAATAACTGTTCCTTTTTATGTAACCCCAATATTTTTAATGCAGCACCGTTGCAGGACACAATTCGATTATTCTGAATAATCAGGTGCCCATCAGCAGATTTATCAAATAAAAACTGAAAGTTATCCTTTTCATTTTTTAAATGTATTTCTACAGCTTTTCTGTGTTTTACTTCTTTAAATAACCTCAAATTCCAGTAAATAATTACAGCGAGAACAAAAAAACAAACAAGTATTACTTTACCTACCAGCCAGTAATCGATTCGTGTGGCAAATTCGACATTTGACCAATGGCTAAATATTTCATCACCATATTCCCTTGCAACCAGTTTCACTGCTCGGTTTAACAGTCCATGTAAAAGTGATAAATCATTTCTCACAAATAACGTTAACTTCATTTCTACTGAGGTCTTACCAACAATAGCCAGGTTATTAAGACCCTTTGTTTTTATCAGATAGCTCGCAACCGGCAGAGAAACCAATGCCGCCTCAAATTCACCTACCGCTACTTTTTCTAGTGCCTCTTCCGCGGTATTAACGAGATTAAACTGATGCTCTGGATATTTTTCAATAATTTCTTCTGAATAGCCAAAACCAGCAGGTAGCACACTTTTTTCCCTATTCAATCCACTAATCTCACTGACAAAGCGACTACCAGATTTTTTTACAATAACGACAGGTGAGCTCAGATAATAATCAATTGGCTGGTAGTCATGAATCAACTTTCTATTATTAACATCAGCTGAAATAACTTCTATCTTGTTTTCATCCAAACTGCCTAAAGCTTTTTGCCATGATTTAAAAAAAACGGGTTTAAAATCTATTGGCAACTTTTTTTCTATCATCCCCAGATAATCAGATACAATTCCTGTAAAAAGAATGTCTTCAGAAAATCGGCTAAATGGCAACCAGCTCGGCGCACCACTAAAACGGATCTCAGGATGACTATTTATCCAGCGAGATTCTTCACTTGTTAGCGAAACAATTCTTTCCAGAATAGAGTCTTGCTCAGTACGAGGAGAGAGCCAACGGTTTCGAATCACCCGTTTTTCCTCAAATGTTATTGCATCAAATCCTTTATTTATAATACTCAATAAATGAGGTGCCGATTTCCGAGTCATCATATATAACTGTTGAAAACCACTTTTCCAGGAAGATTTAAATGGAATAATATTATTTATTCCACTTTCAGCAAGTGTGTAAGAAAGAACGGCGTAATTATCATATAAAAAATCTGCCCTTTTTTCGATAACAGCTTCAATGGCAGTAGTCAGGTCCTCCGTCTCCATAATGATGACATCAGGATATTGCTGATTAAATGTTTTAATATTGGCGTAACCTTTTGGAATAGCCAGAATTTTTCCATTAAGATCATTAATACCCTTGATTTTCAAATCATCTCGAATAAAAAAGTAATTAATACTCTCAAAGTAATCTTTTGAAAACAATGCATACTCTTCTCTGATAGCAGTCTTATGAGCTGCAGGAATCAGGTCAATTTCTCCTGAAGATATTTTTTCCAGATTATTGTCCCATGTACCAATATCTACTTTAAACTTTAATCCTGTTTTCTCCGATAGTAGCTGAAGATAATCATTAGAAATACCAGCATATTTGTTCTGTTTATCTGCAAAATCGAAGGGCGCCCAATCTCGCTCCCCTGCGACCTTAACAACCGGATTTAGTTTTATCCACTCTTCTTCGGCTGGAGAGAGTTGTACTCGATTATGTTGAGAATAAAGAAACCACTTATCTCGAATATTTTTTAATTGTAAAGGGGTAATCTCGGTTAATGCTTTCTGAATAATACTAAATAAAACAGGCTGAGAATTAGAAATTGCAATTGATGTTTTCGTTTCCATTCCATCAACTTTTGCGACAATTTTTAAATTAGTTAAGTACCTGTTTTTTATATTGTAGGTTGCGACCGCAATATTTCCGAGATAAGCATCAACTTTAGAAAAAGAGACCGCATTTACCGCTTCAACATCAGAATAGGTACGCATTACTTTTATTTCTGGATGAACTTTCGCTAGCCACTCATCAACATATGAGCTCTTGTTGACCGAGACCATTTTACCCGATAAGTCTGCAAACGACTGTATATCTTTCCTATCATTCTGTACGATAATTGCAAGCGGCATTTCAGCATAAGGAGTCGTAAACTTAAGATAATTTTCTCTATCAGGAGTTGAAACTGCACAGACCAGACCGTCAATGCCACCGGTCTTCATGTCGTTTAATACACCGTCCCAGATACCACTTTTTAAATGGAACTTAATTCCTGTTTTCTGACCGATGATTCGAATAATATCTGCAGATATGCCGGAATGTACTCCTTGCTCATCTATGAAATCATAAGGAGCCCACGCAAAATCTGACCCCAGGGTTACTTCTGGATTTAACTGAATCCATCCTTTTTCTTCTTCTGTCAGCTCAAGCGAAAATATCTGAAAAGATAAAAGAGTGAATGTGAGCCAGATTAAAAGCCTACAACCTCGCAATAGTAAGAAATTCATCCAGGTTCTCGTTAAAAATATCAACTAAAAAAGGGTCAAACTGTGTGCCACGATGTGAGTTAATATATTCAATCACCTTATCCATATCCCAGGCATCTTTATATCGGCGTTTATGAGACAGCGCATCAAAGACATCTGCCAATGCTACTATTCTGGCATATATATGGATATCCTCTCCAGCTAACCCATACGGGTAACCATCTCCGTTCCACTTTTCATGATGCTGAACTGCAATAACCTTTGCTGCCTTAATGTATTTTCTACCCGACATACGTAAAATTTCGCAAGAGCGAATTGTGTGAGTTTTCATAATTTCGAACTCATCTTCCGTTAAACGTCCCTTTTTATGCAAAATTTTATCTGGGATTGCAATTTTTCCAATATCGTGCATCGGTGCAGCATGACAAATAATATCAGCATCTTCCTCTGACAAATTTGGATGGTATAGCGCGAAAAGCTTGGAGTACTCGGCTACGCGTTGTATATGAGCGCCGGTTTCATCTGACGTTGCTTCCATAAGCTCCATCAGAACGTAGATCATCTCTTTCTGACTTTCTTCCAACTCGGTCATAAAACGCTTTTCTTTATGTTTCAAAGCATTTTGTAACGTTATATTATGTTTTTTTAGAACCTTACGAGAAGCAAACAATTCAAGGTGACTTTTAACTCTGGCAATTAATTCCTCAGCATGAAAAGGCTTAGTAACATAATCCACAGCTCCTAGCTTAAAACCCTTGTTAATAGCATCAATATCGATTTTTGCAGTAAGAAAAATAACGGGTATATCTTTCGTTTGCTCTTTACTTTTCAGTCTCTCACAAACTTGATAACCATCAATTCCAGGCATCATGATGTCTAACAGAATGAGATCAACGCTATTTTCGGTCGATAAATCCAGTGCCTGCTCACCATTCATTGCAAATGAAAACCTGTAGCCTTCTTCTTTCAAAATATTCATTGCAACCTGAATATTATCAGACACATCATCAACAATTAAAATATGGTACTGAAAATCCAACGAAAACTCCTGTTATATACTTTTATAAATTATTATTTATCGTTAAACTAAATGAGCAGGATTTGACGAATAACAAAACTCCAGCTTTCCAGCCAAGCAGTTAAAATGACATTAACAAACTAGAGTAAACAATTCAATCGAGTTAAGAAATCCTGAATATCTGAAGCTTGTCCCATCACTTAAAGCAATACTTATCTGAAAACATCATTATTGGATAGTTTATACCTCACCAATAATGGCCATTTCTTATTACCAGAATAGAGTAAATATATGAGTATAGTGCAAAATGATTATATTACCGTCAGGAAAGGGGACAAATTTTACGTAAAGATAACCAGTTCAAATAAAAATTCAAAATAAATAGTCTGTATATAGAAAATGACAGACCTGGCTAATAAAGCTACCTCGCTGTAAACCAAGCATTTAGTGTAGCCCCATCTTCTCTCATTTCAAGTTATAACCTCTCCTTTGCCGGTCAATTTTTAAGTTTTAATCTCAACAGAAATGACATCTGTATACTGATAAAACCATTTTAATAAAACAAATATACTAAACACCAGGCAAAAAAAAAGCCCACCATCAAGGTGAGCTTTCTTTTCAATTAAATGCCTGACGTTGACCTACTTTCACATGGGGAAACCCCACACTAT
>JADGFG010000210.1 GCA_016743995.1 Kangiellaceae bacterium
CAAACAAGCCCTGAAAATTTCAGTTTAAAAGCCTTTTTGATTGATTAGCCTGAGTGCTTTTTTCTTAAAAAACAGAAGGTTAGGCGTAAAACATGGAGCCGGGTGATAATAAAAGAAAAGTGATTTTGCTGACACCTTTGCAGGTGTTTGAAAAAACGTGGTCGCGCCGATAGCAACGACGATGTATCATATCCGTAAGTCATTATATTCTCTCTGTTGGGAGACGAATTAATGGCCAGTTTGATTGAGAGTTCTAGCTCTCCTTCAAGTGGCCGCCGATCGAAAGGTTGGCGGTTTTTACCCTGAGCCTGTCGTGAGTCTGCTATAAAACAATAAACACCCCGACAGGTACAAACCTTTCTAACGCTTCTTGAGCAAAATAACCATAGCATAATTCAGTTTGTGGTAAAAGCAATTTTGTGGGAAATATTATTTTTATTTTGTACTCACCTGTCCCTGGTTTTTTTAAGTCAATAAGTAAAAGAAAACGAGTTAATGGTAATGTCTTGAGTACTTTAATTCTCTGCCTGCCAGCAATAAAAAAATTGATTCTGTTTGTTGGATTGCTCTGGTATAAAAAAAATAAATTGAAATTTGTGAATAATGTTATTCGACTGATTTGTATGAGTAAGTTAGATTGTTTTGTGGTTGTCCCGAAAAATCTTCTCCCACTTGAATAGTGCCATAATATTTACTCCTGTAACCTTCATTCCATAGTCGATTATTAATGAACACAGAAAATCCTAATTTCACAGTTAACTTGACCTAAACTTTAAAGTTCTGACACATTAAGCCCTAGAGATACTCCAATGGGATACCAAATATCTTGCCAAAGCACTCTAGCTAGGTCGGTTTCAGCAAAGGAGGTTTCGTTGTTACCTTTGCGTAGCAGTTTTCCATTAGCCAGATAATCATGGCCAAATCTCCTTTCACTATCTTCCTCTAGTAAAACAGAGAGAAATGGTTCTACATAAACAGGATCATCCGCAACTAAGTAAAACTCATCAAACAAGTGAGAAAAACTCACCAGGTGACTTCCTAGCTCTAATGTATACCATTCATCCGAAATGGTGTTGATTCTAACTTCACCTTTTTTGTATTCTTTTACAAAACCATCCAGATGTTGTATCTCATCAGACTCCTCTGGAGAATGAAAAACAAAAACCGAAATAAAAGACTTTTCATGAAGCCACTCGATTGCATGAGGGATTACTTCTACAAGCGTTTTCAATTGTAAATTTTTATTAGGGTGAAGATTCCGATAAAAAGCTAATGCTTTTGACATTTCTCGAACAAGAAATAGATAATCAATGTACATGACACGATACTTTGCTGGCGCTAGCTGCATGCGTTCTCTATAAATATTACGAACCTCTAATACACATTCAGCAGGATTTCTGTTAATTTCTCTGCCGGTAAAGCGTATTACTGTATAGCCTGCTCGCGACAAATATCGCTGCCGCATTGCATCATTCTCCAACTGTTCTTTTGTTGAATGATAGTCATGGCCATCTAACTCAACAATTAGTCGAGCGTCTTTAAATATGAAGTCAACTCGATATCGACTATGTTTCTTTGAGTCACCAAACCAATGTTCGCACTCAATAGCATTAGCTAAATCGCCAAGTTCTTTACTAAATTCTTTCTCAATATAAGATTGCCCACGCTCCCTATACCATCTAGGCGGCTTCTTTGGTTGACCTGGATATTTCATAATTATCCCAACTTATATGTTCTCATAAACAATAACGTTAGACTTGTTAATAAATAGAAAACCAACCCTAACAAAGATATTCAACCCTCGACTATTATTGGAGGTATAAAAATGCATCCAATAAATAACCAGCTATTTAGCAACTAACAATAATGGGACACATAGCGGAAAACCATTACATGCTACTCACCAGCATGAAACACTACGTTAGCAACCCTCGGATTATCACCTGTTTCAAAGTCGATAAACAAAGTATATCTATACCCAAGTTGCTCTCGAAAAGCTTTTAATTTCGCTTCATCTTTGAATCTATTTTCTCTATTATCTATCTTTTTTACTTCGACAGCCAATAGATTACGGTTTGTTTTTCTCTTATGAACGATCACATCTGGAATGACATTTCGCTCTTCAATATTTCCGCTTTCACATAAAGCATATTTCAGCGTTTTGACAGCAAACAAATCTCGATTATATTCGCAATCAACATTCCATCCTTGAAAAACTGCTTCAAACTTTCTACCAAGTCTGTTTGAAATTGCCTGTTCACTAATATCGACTTCAAGTAACTCAAGCTCTTCAAGTACAAACTCATTTAGTAGATCCGAAATATCAATATCAAGTTCTTCTATTCGCTTTTATCTTTCCAAAAAGTTAAAGGGGTATGCTCCTTTATCAATCGACTAACAGCCGTAAATTTAGACGACACTATAACTCTTCTAGCTGAATCACAGATATAGTAAAATCGTAGAGTTCAGAAAAGATTACCATCTCATCACAACATTCTTCAAACCAAACGTTTGCCGGAAGAGAAATACCCTGCCTCTGATTTTCACTAGTAACTATACCTCCTGCTAAAGAGTCTTTAGATACACCAATGGGTGGCCGATTATTCGTTTTGAAGTAAATGCCTGTTCTAAAGGCCGCTTTACTCGACCTCGCCCACAAAATGTATCCATCCCTAGATACAACAATCACCGCTCTGCGTTCCGTGTATTCAATCCATCGAAGTGTCGCGGCTATTAACGACACTCCATATCGATCAGCACAATTCCCAACCATGTCTAAATCAACTTTAGCGTTCGCAGGAATTTGTTGGCGGTAATCATCCAAGGGCATCAATAGATTCGATGCAAAAACATTTGCTTGATGCTCAATCTGTCCATAAGCAGAATCCCACCTCACCATATCTTGCTCACCGCATTGAATACCATCAGGATATTCAACCCTATGAAGAAGGTAATGCCCAAATTCGTGAGCAAGGGTGTAGTTAATACGCCCTAGTGATTCCATTGTGTTATTGTAAATAATACCCCATCCCTTTTTACCAGAAGGAGCTTTAAATAAGCCTCCATCAAACTTGGGCAAGTCAGCGCCTTTAATCATCGTGACCGGATCATCAGGGTATTTATGATGTGAAAAATCTTTAGCTATTGTTTTGACATCGACAGGAAAACGATTATCTCCAGATGAGTACGCATTCAATATATGTGTTAATTGAAAAGCCCACTTTTGTGGGGTCAAGCTACTCACTGTCATCCTCATCCCATAAATCAACGAAAGAACGAATTTTCGACTTTGTTTTTTCATTCATCTGCTGATACTTGCGATAAAAACGTGCATCAGTAGCATCTTCTACGGTAATACTCGCCCCATCATCCATTAAATACTCTATCGTCACACCCAATTGCTCAGCGATCTTTGAAATTTTTTCAGCGGACGGCCTTGGTGGATTCTTATTTTCAAGCTCCCATATATAACTCTTACTTGAGCCTGTCAGTTCAGCCAATTTTTCTAGGGTGTACCCTCTAGCATTTCTTAGCTCCTTAATTTTGGAGCCTAACTCTGTGGACATCGCATTTTCCCTTTCCATACATCAAAAGTTCGGAGTTGACTTATATTATAACCTTGACTTCTGAATTTATCCATGATTAAATTTGTTCAGACTTCAGAACTTAATATGATTGACTTGAGGTAAAAAATGTCTCGAACCCACGTAGATCACAAGGATATAGCAAAATTTGCACAAGATAAGGTCAATTTGCCGAAGGCAAAGGCTGATGAATATCGTGCCCAAGCTCGACGCTTACGGGAAAAGGTGGAAAAACATCTTAAAGAGCACCCTGACTTCTCACTCAAAAAAATGATTATTTCAGGCAGCTTAGCAAAAGGAACAGGCCTAAGATCACTAAACGACATTGATATAGCCTGTTATGTTAGTGGTGCAGAAGTCCCCTCTGATATCCCTAAACTGCTGGACTATATAGCAGAGAGACTGAGAAAGGCGTTCCCAAATTTTTCTCCAGATCAAGTCAAACCTCAAACTTATAGCATTTCAGTATCTTTCAAAGGTAGTGGACTAGATGTTGATATAGTACCAATTTTATATTATGGAGACGTTAACTGGTATGGAAATTTAGTTAGTCAAGATGATGGAGCATTCCTAAAAACCAGTATTCCACGCCATTTAGAATTTGCAAAAAAACACAAAGAAGCGCATCCCCAACATTTCACCCAAATTGTACGACTAGCAAAATATTGGGCTCGCAAAGAAAAACGCGAACGAGACGGATTCAGGTTCAAATCATTTATGATCGAAATGATTTTCGCAAAATTGTCTGATGATGGCGAAGACTTTTCGGATTACCCAGAAGCCTTACAAAACTTTTTTACTTATATTGCAAAGACCGACATGCGTGAGTTAGTTATCTTCGATGACTATTACTCCACATCAGAAGTAGCGACAGTTTCAACGCCTATCAAAATAATTGATCCTGTTAATCATGAAAACAATGTCAGTGAATTATATACCAGCTCTCAGGCCGATGTGATTGTAGAAGCTGCGCTAGACGCTGGTGATGCAATTGATTCAGCACTTTCAGCAATGACAAAACAAGACACGATTTATTATTGGCAAAAAGTTTTTGGTTCAAGCTTTCAAGTGTGAGGTAAATATGAGCTATAGCTATACATCTACAGAAACGGCAACATTCACTCTAACGCATGCAAAATATTTGTCAGCAAAAGTAACAACTGACCTAAAACGAATGCAGCGTTTTTATGGATTTCCATCAGATTTAAAAATTGACCAGTTTGAAAGTGAGTTAACCCAGCTCCTAAAACATGGTTATTTAGAAAAAGTCTATTATGGCTTTAAAAGAAATGAAGACTGGATTGAACCAACGCTGATGTATACAGCGAGTGAATTGAATATCACAACCAATGATGATCCAGGGAAAATTCGACCCGGAAAAAACATTTCTGATGCCGTATTTTATAGTTTTCTGGAATACTCTTCGACTTGGAATCTACTTTCAGATGAAGAAAGATATTCCTTCGACAATAACCTTCCTTTTCAACGAGGAACTGCAAAAACCCCCGGAATTAATGGTTATTTAGACGATGATCGAACCTACTCATCGGGTGGGAGAGCATTATCTAGATCAAGTGTAAGGAGCTATACATGAACACAAAACCTTCTTTGGATGAATTATTTGAAAGACGCATATCCTACCCAGATTTTGACGCACAAGAAAGGCTTGGACGGCTTGTAGGACTTGATGATCAAAAAAGCCGTCTCTCAAAAATACTTGGATTATTGGTCAATGACAAAGGATTGAAAAGCTGGGCAAACAAGTATCACAAAGGTGCAGACCATCTCGTCAATACAATTTTACGCCGTCCCCCTTTAATTGTTTTAGCCGGAGATGTTGGCTCAGGAAAAACGGAGCTAGCTGAAACGATTGGTGATATGGTAGCAAGGCAAGAAGATATTGATATCAACCTTCTACCTCTAAGCCTATCTACTCGCGGGCAAGGTAGAGTAGGAGAGATGACGCAGCTCATTTCGAGCACCTTCGACTATGCTGTTGCAGAAGCTCAGAAATTAAAATCAAACACAGGTATGTCTCGCGGTGGAATCATTCTACTTGTTGACGAAGCAGACGCACTCGCTCAGTCCAGAGAAGCAGCTCAAATGCATCATGAAGATCGAGCCGGTGTTAATGCTTTTATCCGAGGTATAGACCGAATCGCAAACGGACAACTGCCAGCAGCCATTATTATGTGCACCAATCGAGTTAATGCACTTGATCCCGCTATAAAAAGACGAGCAGCTGATATTCTCACTTTTTCACGACCTAACGATATTCAACGCTCATCAGTCTTAAGCACCCCGCTTTCTCAACTAGGTTTCACCCAAGAACAAATTAGCGCATTTGTAAGAGCTACAGGTCCTATTGATGGTAGGGATTATGGGTTTACTTTTTCTGATCTTACTCAAAGACTCATTCCTTCCATTGTTCTTGACGCTTATCCACTTAAGGCAGTAGCGGCTACCAGAGCGCTTGAAATAACCAAAGCAGTTAAACCGACTCCGCCATTTAAGGAAAATAAATCATGAGTGATTGGTCTTTACCAGAGCTTCTTAAGAGTCTACATGAAGACATTGAGAGCAAATTAACTATCGTTAGAAAGTCATTTGCTCATCCCGGAACAAAAGGTGATGGTAGCGAAAATGTTTGGATTGAACTGCTTAATACCTATTTGCCAAAGAGATATAGAGCAAGTAATGCACATGTTGTAGATAGTAATGGTAACTTTAGTGAGCAAATGGATATAGTCGTTTATGACCGTCAATACTCACCATTTGTATTTCACTACCAAGAACAGATCATCATACCAGCCGAAAGTGTCTATGCAGTTTTTGAAGCAAAACAATCTATGGACTTAGGAATGGTCAAATATGCTCAAAAGAAGGTAGAGAGCGTCCGAAAATTGCACAGAACTTCATTGCCCATTCCTCATGCAGGTGGTACTCACCCTCCTAAAAATTTAATACCAATTATTGGAGGCATACTCACCTTAGAGAGCGAATGGAAGCCAGCATTTGGTGATTCACTTTTAAATCAGCTTAACAATGTCCAAGGAGATGGAATACTTAATATCGGCTGTGCGGCTAGCCATGGTTATTTTTATTATAACGGAGATAAAAAAGAATTCATTCTTTTACCTCAGAAAAAAGCAGCAACTGCTTTTCTGTTTAAATTGATAGCCATATTGCAGTTCAGTGGCACAGTCCCTATGATTGACATACAAGCATACAGCAATTGGTTGTTAACTGACTCAGATTAAATAATGGATTGAGAAACATTCGTTTTGGATCGGTAGTGAACATTTTTTTACTTAATTCAGATGCTCAATATACCTACTACAGGTCGAATATCAAAACAATTAATCAACCAAAACAACAATAACTCTATAAGAGATAACCACGCATCCAAGAACGTTTCTTGGTCGTCACCCACTGGCGAAACAGTGGTCGAGATCAAGCGGCCGAAACGGTTACGGTATCCAAACGGCGCACGTTTGGTTGAGGGGATTGGAGAAACAAATAGACACTCAGCTTAATAATTACAAGTGATTTTACACGAGTAGAAAATTGTTGCCAGAAAATCAATTAAAATTGAAAAGGGTTCTGATTTTGCTTTTTCCAATTGCATTTGCAGGTTTTATCAAAATTAAATCAGCAGAATTTCTTCTTGTTAAAGAATAGACGAAATATTCGAGATTGATTATTTAACCAGAAGTCACATACATCAGCTTTGCCGCTGATATGCCCTGAAGGCAACGAACTT
>JADGFG010000006.1 GCA_016743995.1 Kangiellaceae bacterium
TCTTGAGCGATTAAAAGTAGGTCTTGTTTTTTCATATTGTCTATCCTACCCATTTCTGGGATTAATGATAGACAGTTACACAGAAAAATTTACATCCTCCCAATAATCAGACAGACAGTCTGTCTATGGCCTGCCATTTTTTTACTAATACAAATTATTTGGTTTTGTCGATTTCGTTAGCGATAGAATAACTTAACAATTTAACTTTTTGTGCCATCCTATGAGCGTTAATTGCCGATTGCTTTTCAACCTTATCAAGTTCTTTATCAAGATATTCATTTAATTCTTCTTGTTTACTCTTCATTATCAATATCCCTTATTTCTTTTAAAACTCTACGGAAAGTTAAGTCATCTTTAGGGTAAAGCACTCGTCCTTCGTGGTCTTCACCATTAGTTTTATCAAGCTTATCAAGCTCTCTACCAAGTCCATCATAACAACGGCCACTTTTAATCATTTCCTTTTCGGCTTCATCCAGTTTTTTGTCTATTTCGTCAGGGTCAAATTCACTCATTATAACTACAGCCTCATTATTAAATGTGTTGTTTCACCACGATAGTTCTCGTGGGGTTTATAGCCTTTTGAGGAATATAACCTAACATGTGCGGGTGATACTGGGTTGCAAAGCCATATTTCCTTTGTATTATTTAATTTTGCATACAAATCAGCAGCATAGAGGTTTATATCAACAGTATCGCCAGATAAGCCGTTACATGATAAAGGAGAACGCTCAATAGCATGCAACCTTAGTATCAGCCTGTCTTGCTGCATCATACCATAACATAATGTGATTAAATTTTCACCTTTTGATAGCGCTAAGTCAAAGCGTCTGGCTGCGCTACGAGCGCCGTATTCATGATAAAGCTTAACCCAATCCCAACTTGCTGCTCTATTGGGTTTTGTCCAACGCTCTTTCCAGGTATTTGCAATTTGAGCGTGTCGTAAACTAATTTCGCTGGCGCTTATTGTTAAATGCTTATACCTTTCCTCAACCTTGTTACATATTTTTTTTCTTAGCTCAGAATGAAAAGTAGCCATTTGCCGCCATGTCAGGCTTTTATATTCAGTACTCATAGTTCCCTTTATTTGGTTAGCTTTAATTTTCGGTATTGTACCGTACTTGATTAAATAAAAAGAAGAGCCTCAGCTTATATATAAGCATTACCTCTTAATTTTATTGAGTGTTGAGATTGAATGTTTGTTAACGAATTTTCTGATGGTGTCGAAAATTATTTGACCGAGAGTCCACTATTTTTTTAGCTCACGTCCTTAACCTCGAGATTCAAACCATTGTACAGCGGCGACTCCCAGCATATCGTGGCACCGCTTGAAAAGCCTTCTTTGTGTTTTTTCAGGTTATCAGTTAGTGATTCGAACATGATAAACCTATATTTTTTTACAACATCCACCTTGGTATTATCAGTCTCGACAGATAATTCAATAATATAATCACCCGGTAACCAATTGAAGTGCTTTTCAAAAAGCTCATTAAATGGTTTCACTAGTTGCTCATCAACAGTTACCAAGCCACTGCCAGGCAGAGCAGCTTGCTTTCGTTCAAAAATATCACTAGCAAGGAGCACTTCCGCCTCTCGATACTTCTCCTCATAATTACGATCAAAGTAATTTAAGAAACTAACATTATGACCCCATTCTTCATCTGGTTTGATGTTAAAGCTGGTTAACAATCTAAATTGATTGTTCATTGGATCGGCAATATATGACTGCGCGGGTAGGTTCATTACCTCATCACCATCTCTTAATACTTTGCCTCTGATTTTCTTAACGCGAATTGTTCGACCTCCAAGATTTCTCAGAATCACATGAACTTGAAGATTCGGGTTACCTATCTTATGTGTGATAAAAATTCTGGAGTAAACCTCGAAATCTAAATTTGCTTTTCGTATCATGATATGAACTGGCGGTAATTGAGACAAGACCAATGCAAAAAGTGAAATAACAACCGACCAAAACTTCCAATCCGTAATTAACTGCTGAAACATTTAATCTCCTCGTACGGTTATTGTGATTCGAACGCTCAATTCAAAAATTCAGATTGTAGCTTAACCTGAGTATTTTGCAATTTCTGGTTATCTTTTTCTTTATTGTTTCCAAAACCTTAATTGGCTAGATTTATTTTTCAACAGGGTTATCCTTAAACCACTCTGAAAATTTGTTTCTTTGAGAGTTGTAAAGTACCCTTTGGTATTTGTTTGTATCTGATTGATATAATACATGCCTTAATTCTGTATAAGGGTTAAAAGCATGTTTTCTTGTTGGAGTTTCACCAATTGACTCTTTATATTTTTCTACATGGGAAAAGTTTGAGTCAATTATTGATTTAAATTCACTCGGAGTAATGAAGCCATAACTTAATATTTCAGATACAAACCCGTCCACTTTATATGAATGAAACTCATACCCTTCAAACAAATCACCTGCAATAGCTAAAAACGAGAAAACATTTAGCACTTCATCTGCTGAAGGTGTGGCTATTTTAGCTTTCTCTTTCTCCTCCCTGGTTGCTTTGATAGTTTTCTCTCGAATGCTAAAAAACTCTCTATCTGCTAGTTCAAAAAGTGCAGCCAAGGTATTAATCCTTCTTTTTAGCGGCAAAGGAATAGACTTTTTATATTTTATTTTGTGATCTAGAACACTCCAAGCATCTTGAATTATTGTTCTAATTTGAACTTCAAAGCGGAAGTCGGAATATCTAGAATACTCTCGCATTTTATCTCTAGGGTCTTTTAATTTTAGATCAACATGCAAGCCTTTATATCCAAAAGAGGATTCTTTACTTTCAATGTCTTTAATTTTGTCAGTTATCTCAATCACTTCAAATTCATCAGCCAGTATATCTTTAATTTTTTCTACATCGGATTCATATAGCGATACAACCCTAAGTCCTATAAGATCAGTAATATGATCCTTTATTTCATACTCTTCTTTGTTTTCTTCTAGTTTCGATTGGTATTTCAGCGTGAATTTTTTTAGTGATTCATCACGGTCTTTAACACGACCTGTAATAGCTGATATCGCAAAATCTTCAGCAAGAATAGAGTTTATAATGGCAATAAAAGCATTTTTAGCTGATTCTATTGTTTCATACTTTTCGTTATAAAACTCTCTAAAATTATTTTTCTCGACTTCGAAATCCAGTGATGCCATGACTACTCCTTAGTGAATTTAACAGCTTATTCTATTCAATAAACCACAAGTAATTAGATGAATTACTAATCAACAGTTTATAGATACCTGCTTACTTTGCAAGCGCTATTACTTTTGTATTGATTGAATATCGCTCATCTTGTATATGGTAATAATCAATAAAATCAGATGGTTACCTGGTTGTCCGCACGTAGCATGCAACCTAATTTCGACTAAAATTAATTACACAAACATGTTTTTCATGAATTAATCAGAGAGATGACCATGATTTACCGAAAATCACCAAAGCTAATGTGAAGAGTTCTTTCAAAAATAAGGGCAATTCAGACAAGGAAACCAGCGATTTACGCAATTAATACCGCTTTCTTAACAGGAAAGCCAATATCAGACAGTCTGACTATAGAAAAACTCGCACAAATCATTTTACAAAGTGTCTGCTATTTCTTCACTTAATCCAGGCATAAATACAGCGCTACAAACATATAGACGATTAAACTCCATAAATGAACTCTATACATAAACGGATTTTTGTTACGCTGGTATACAACATCGTGCTGACCAAGTGCGTATCCTGTTCTATAGATGGTTAACGCATAGTAACCGGCTAAAGGTATCGAAATCAGGTAAAACCAGGTAAATATGCCATCGACTGCAAAACTTAAAGCCAATAACCCAAGAGCCGCAAATACAAATAATAATCGAGCTGACTTTACAGGCTCTGCCTCTAAAGGAATTTCTTTCTGCGAAAACAATTTGAGTTTTTCATCAGTTGCTTTAGTTTCAACGTCTTTATTTGAATTGCGCTTCGATTTTAGAGTTAAAAGCCAGTCGGCGTAATCCTTACCACACCGAGTACAGTTCCAATTATGGCTCTTTCTAAAGTCTGATGTTTCAAATTCACAAAATGGACAAGGTGCACTCATGTTATTTCCTTCATTACAGTTTAGCTAACTTTCCGACCATGATTGTTATGTTTTTTACTTTCTACCTGAAAATTTTTTCTTATTATTTGTTGTCAATATATTTCATAAGTTCATAAATAGTTATCTATACTCAGCAGCAACCCAATAGAATTATTTGACAGAGTGCCTGCTGTTTTTTCTCTTAACCCTATGCCTTAATGTACCGGTAGAGAAAAGCAGATGCATTCTCATCTTCTACTTTGATTTCACCGCTTGCCCTTAACTTTTTTAAAGCAAGCTTTACTTTTTGCATATCGTCTTCACCACTTAGCTGCCTTACAAGCTTATTAGATATTGATGAACTTGGGTTTTCGGAAAAATACTGTAGTATGACATCCTCTATTGACGCTAATTTCTGATGTCTGATGGTAACAACAAACGCATTTTCTTTTTCGTCAAATACGGGATCGACCAAGCCTGCTTTTTTCAGTTCATTCTTAGCTGTATCTAGGCCTTCTCCAATATCATGGTTAACAGGATTCGGAAGATTGTGCAGCATTCGGACCACATTAGGGTTTCTAGAAAATCGCTCGTCATAAAGGTTACCTAGTGTCATATACCCTGGTAGTTTACCTGGGCTCTGTACTTCAACACGGTTATCAAAAACCCGAACATGAATATCATCATTTAAGCTATAGTCTCGATGAATAACAGCGTTTACTAGTATTTCCTTTAAAGCTTCTGATGGGTAGTTTAGCTTTACCAGCTTGCCAGCATCCTGAAATGAGGCACCGTCAATATATTTAGAAACTTGCTTAACAGTTTTTTCTATTACGTTTTCTACATCACCATTTATTGTCACAGGCATTTCTTCAAGCTGCTCGCGTTTATATTCAACTTCTGTCGTTCTTAATCTATAAACCTTTACTGCACAACGTGTTTCTAGAGTGGCTTGAGGCTCATCATCGAATAAGAGAACGGACCCAACATTTGGCACTCTTTCATTATCTTTTTTAGTTAACAGGCGTTGTTTTCTTAAGAAAGCTTCAGGGTTTAGGTGGGTGCTGACGCGATTCATGTATCCGCGTAGCAGATCGCCCTCTGTGAGGTCTTCTATATCAACGTCACCTAATGCTCTTCTTTCGTATGGTTCTGCTCCTTTTGAATAGCCCAGCTGTGTTATCCTGTCTCCTTTAATTTTTCTTTTAGCTGCGTTGATTCTAATGTAACAATCTTCAGAAGCAGTGTAGTGAACTTTGGGGCTTTTGGGGATGCCAAAATGCAAAACAAAGCCTTTACCTTCAACTTTTAAGAATTCGATTTGAACATTCTCAACGGCTGGATTTGTTTCTTCCAAAAGTGTTGATATTAAGCCGTTGGCATCTTCTTGTTCTCCAAAACCTACGACTCGCTCACCCGCTTCGACTTTATCCTCTATGCCTATGTATAAGTCACCTCCATCTGAGTTCGCAAAAGCGACAAATGTTTCTTGTAGTTTCGCTGGGTTAATCCTTTTGCTTTTTACATCATTAAAATGGTCTTCATTTAAGGCAAGGAGCGTATTAAGCTCACCCTGGTCTATAGTTCTAACTTCCATACATTCCTCTTTATATCTTTACGGAGTTCATTCGATGAGTAGACTAACCAACTGATTCTGTTTCGTAAAACACAAGTAATGAGATGAATTACTGAGCAAGAATTTTTAATGACTTAAAATCAACAGTTTACAGGTGCCTACTCATTTTACAAGCGCAACTACTTTTATTCAGGTTGAATATTGCTCGCCCTTTGTATAATAGCCAATAAATACATAGAACCCCTTAATTGTTCATAGAATTATTTTCCAGGAAAACAGGCTTCTCCCGTATAATGCATTGATTTCATATCACTTACAGACTAAAAGCGGAAAATATTGTATGCCATTATTGCCTCATATTGAACTTGAAACGGGTGAAAACCCCGATGCCAGTGTTATCTGGTTACATGGCCTTGGTGCCGACGGTAATGACTTTAAACCGGTTGTTGCAGAGCTGGGGCTTCCAGAAAACGCAGCAATTCGATTTATATTTCCTCATGCGCCTTCAATTCCGGTGACCATTAATAACGGATTTGTCATGCCAGCGTGGTATGACATTCTTGATATGACGATCGACAGAAAAGTGGATGAAACTCAACTAAGAAAATCTTCGCAATCGATTGTTGATTTTATCGAAAATGAAAAGAAGCGCGGAGTTAGCACCGAACGAATTATAGTTGCAGGTTTTTCGCAGGGTGGGGCGGTCGCCTTTGAAACAGCACTCAGTTACCCGGAAAAGCTGGCTGGACTGCTCGCTCTTTCAACCTATTTTGCGACACACGATACGATGAGTTTTAACCCGGCAAACCAGACGCTTCCGGTAGAGATACATCATGGCGATTTTGACCCTGTTGTACCGCCAGCGCTGGGCCAGTCGAGCTATCAGCTGCTAAAATCGAAAAATTATGAGGTTAATTTGAAAAAGTATCCGATGGAACATTCTGTTTGTCCTCAGCAGATCCGTGATATTTCAACATGGATAGGTAAAGTTCTCAGTCTCTGATTAGTCTTTTGATAAATCAGGCTGGTTTGTTAATAATCAGGTTTGTTGACAAAAGGCCCTTCAGTAATCATTTGTTGAAAGGGCCATATTTATTGAAAAGACTAATATTTATTGAACGGCTAAATTTTAAATCTTAAAAGTTTAAGCATGAGGCATTAAATCAGCGGTAAAAACAGGCTGCCAGCATGACCCGTGAACCTACAAAATTGTCAGGAGAACAGGTTTACACCACCGCTCTGAACTTACCAAACTCAAAATATTTGATATTGCTGGCCAGTTTTATCTTAGGGTAATAGTCCGGGTATAACCAGAATAGTGAGTCCTGTTCTGGCTCTACGATATAAATGGGTAAATCATAGCTTCGTGCAGCTTCATAGGCTGCGATTACTTTGTGTCTTGGACCACCAGTAGCGTTAAACAATACATCTTGCTCGCCATTTTTCTCATAATTAAACAACTCAAAAAAGCTTTGTAAAACCTCATCAGATGAAGTAGTTGTGGGGAGTATCCAGGATTCAATTTCAATGTCCTGGTTAGATAATGATTGTTTAAGCTGGCTAAAATCGGCGTGTTGATATTGTTCGTGAGCTACGACCAGACGAGTAACAGGAACATTTTGGCTATGAAAGGGCGTCAATATTGCGGTAGAGTGGCCTCCCATTAAATATACATGTGTTACATTATTTTGAAATTCCATTGTTAATTCCAGTTATTTTCTAAAAGTTGGTCTATATTCAATCTATCCCGGGAATTCTCTTTTAAACTGGCTAACCACTTTGAAAGAATTTACTCGTACTTCGATAAATAAATGGGATTTATATTGCTTCCAGTTTAGTGTGAACAAAGCTCTGCACTTAACAGGGTGAATTATAAATTGATTATTATCATTGAAACAAGGTTGAATAATTTCAATCAATCATTTCATGTGAGTGTTCTGATAAATCATTTAAAGGCTAGAGGCTCCTAGCGTAAGGTCGACAGGTTCAGTGAAAATGCTGCATTCTCAATGCACGATAGATTCCCTGGAAGCCTCTAAATATATACACCTGGCGAGAGTAGTAACAATAAACCTATGAAACATTA
Organism: Kangiellaceae bacterium; assembly: GCA_016743995.1. GTDB lineage: Bacteria > Pseudomonadota > Gammaproteobacteria > Enterobacterales > Kangiellaceae > Aliikangiella. Next base: position 7,731 of record JADGFG010000006.1, read on the forward strand.
ACGCGAAATATAATCATTAACCAATCGTCATGTCTAGCACTTATAATATCAAATTATATGATTAACTATATCAGATTAATATTTACCAAAACGCTATATTGCAATCAATATTGAGAATTTGTTCACATGAAACAATTCAAAAAATGCCAATTCCAAAAGATTCTAACGATTAAATAAAATATAAAACAGGTAAATAATACCGAAAAAGTTATAGCTGGCATTAACGAAAATCAATGAAACCTGATGTATTGAGTTTTCGGCTCAACTTTTATCTACTTATTTTTAATGAAAACATGGCTATTAATCTCACCGGTTTAGCCACGTTTTCAAAACCTGTCTGATAAAGATGACTCTAAATCCACTGCCAGTTATCTTTTCTATTAGAAATAACAGAATGAGACAGCCCTGCCACTTTATAGCCAACACTGATAATCTTAGCATCGGTAACCTTCAGATAATCTGATGTTTTCATTTGAATAAGCTCTGAATGATTCCCGGCATTAAATATCATCATTTCGTTGTTGGTTAGCTCTTTAGCAATGAGTACATTAATACCGTACAAGTTACCAAAAGGTGGCATTGCGCCGACCTCACATTCTGGAAAGCGGTCTCTAAATTGAAATTCTGGTATCACTTTTACCCCTGGAGAACGTAAAAGTCTTGCCATAGATTTCTGTAGTAATATGCAATTTGCCGGTATAGCAATCATCGCCAGGTTAGCTTTATCTCCCACGACAATCACTTTGCACAAGTTTTTACCTTTAATATGAGCTGCCTGTGCGGTGTGTTGTGCGGTAAATGTCGCTGAGTGAGGCAGTACCGTATAGTTTATCAGCAGAGAATCCAGGTATTTTTTTGGATTAGGAATTTTCACAATAACCTCCGGGAGAGTTCGTTAGTTACTCTATAAACATAGCGTACTGCGACTTTATGTTCATCAAATATAAGCATGATTAACTTTATGATAATTATATAGTTTGACTAACATTCTTTTAATTACCTTTATACCCAGACCTCCCAATACCCAGACTCCCAGGTTGCGATTTTTCTGCCCAGCTTAAAGCTATTTTGCTTTTTGTCAGGTAATTTGAAAAATTCGGTGCTGTGGTAAATATTCGAATAAGAAACAGGTTCTATCAAAAATTTCTGTATATTGCTAAGTATTTAATTTCATTAGACATGAAGTGATTTGCAGATTTATTAATCAGTATTATTTCTGTATAATCACGCTTGTCTGAACTAGTCTTATTTTAGTATTTTGAACTACTGAGATATTTTAATCAGTGCAAATCAACAAACTATACTTATAATCTGATTGAAATCATCACAAACGAGGATATAGAGAGTGTTACAAGCATATCGTGATCACGTCCAGGAGAGAGCCGAACAAGGCATCGTCCCAAAACCAGTATCAGCGGAACAAATGGCTGATTTAATTGAGCTTTTGAAAAAACCGCCTGCGGGAGAGGAAGCTTTTCTACTTGACTTACTCACAAACCGTGTACCAGCGGGTGTTGATGAAGCCGCCTACGTTAAAGCTGGTTTTTTAACCGCGATAGTTAAAGGAGAAGCTTCGTCACCGATTGTTGATAAACCTCACGCTGTTAAATTACTAGGCACCATGCTGGGAGGTTACAATATATCCACGTTGGTTACTTTGCTGGATTGTAGCGACCTTGGCGAACTTGCCGCAAAAGAACTCAAGCACACTTTATTGATGTTTGATGCATTTCATGATGTAGCGGACAAGGCAAAATCTGGTAACGAGAACGCTAAAGCTGTTATTCAAAGCTGGGCTGATGCCGAATGGTTTAAATCGCGTCCAACGCTTGATAAAAAAATTACATTAACCGTTTATAAAGTGCCAGGCGAAACCAATACGGATGATTTATCTCCTGCGCAAGATGCCTGGTCAAGACCTGATATTCCATTACACTCACTGGCCATGTTAAAAAATCCTCGTGAAGGCCTGGAAGGCAATCAGCTCGAAGTCATTGAAGAATTAAAGAAAAAGGGCAACCCTGTTGCTTATGTTGGCGATGTCGTTGGTACAGGCTCTTCACGTAAATCGGCGACAAACTCTGTTTTATGGTTAATGGGTGATGATATTCCTTATATTCCCAATAAGCGTGGCGGTGGTTTTGTTCTGGGTGGAAAAATAGCCCCAATATTTTTTAATACCATGGAAGATGCCGGTGCTCTGCCGATTGAAGTAGATGTTTCAGAATTGGAAATGGGTGATGTCATTGATATTTTCCCTTACGATGGCAAAGTTGAAAAAAATGGTTCAGTGATTGCCGAGTTTGAGTTAAAGACAGAAGTTATTCTGGATGAAGTACAAGCCGGCGGCCGCATTCCACTAATCATCGGAAGAGGGCTAACAACGAGAGCCAGAGCATTTCTTGAACTCGATAATACTGATTTTTTCCGCAAACCCGCTGAAGTTGAACAATCATCAAAAGGTTTTTCTCTGGCTCAAAAAATGGTTGGCAAAGCCTGTGAAATTGAAGGGGTTAGACCTGGACAGTATTGTGAGCCGCTAATGACCACCGTTGGTTCGCAAGATACAACAGGACCAATGACACGTGATGAATTAAAAGATTTGGCCTGTCTGGGCTTTTCTGCCGATTTAACCATGCAATCATTCTGTCATACTGCAGCCTATCCAAAACCCATTGATATTGATACTCAGCATAGTTTGCCCGACTTTATCATGAGTCGAGGTGGAGTTTCATTAAGACCTGGCGATGGTATCATTCACAGCTGGTTAAACCGCATGCTGCTTCCTGATACGGTTGGCACTGGTGGTGATTCTCATACACGTTTTCCAATTGGTATCTCATTTCCTGCTGGCTCTGGTCTGGTAGCGTTTGCAGCGGCGACAGGCGTAATGCCACTGGATATGCCTGAATCAGTCTTGGTGAAATTTAAAGGCGAAATGCAAGCTGGTATTACTTTACGAGATCTGGTTAATGCAATTCCTTACGCTGCTATTCAGGATGGCTTGCTGACGGTAGAAAAAGAAGGTAAGAAAAATATTTTCTCCGGTCGAATATTAGAAATTGAAGGCTTGCCCGATCTTAAGGTTGAACAGGCATTTGAACTGTCTGATTCCGCCGCGGAAAGAAGTGCGGCAGCTTGTAGTATTCAATTAGGTGAAGCGCCCATTGTTGAATACTTAAGTTCAAATATTGTCATGCTTAAATGGATGATCAAAGAAGGTTACGGAGATGCCCGTACGATTAGCCGCCGAATTGAAAACATGGAAAAGTGGTTAGCTAAGCCTGAGTTATTAAAAGCGGATGCTGATGCTGAATATGCTGCGGTTATTGAAATTGATTTAAATGAAATTAAAGAGCCTATCCTGGCGTGTCCGAATGATCCAGATGATGTTAAGTTATTATCGGATGTGCAGGGCGTCAATATCGATGAAGTGTTTATTGGTAGTTGTATGACTAATATCGGACATTATAGAGCTGCGGGTAAGCTACTGCAAAAAACCGATAGTATTCCTACTCGTTTATGGATAGCGCCACCGACTAAAATGGATGAACATCAGTTGATGCAGGAAGGTTATTATAATATTTTTGCTAGCGCGGGCGCTCGTACGGAAATGCCAGGTTGTTCACTCTGCATGGGAAATCAGGCACGAGTCGCGGCTAATTCTACCGTTGTTTCAACATCCACTCGTAACTTCCCTAACCGTCTGGGTGATGGCGCTAATGTCTACCTGTCTTCTGCAGAGCTGGCAGCTGTTGCTGCTATCGTTGGTAAACTGCCTACGGTTGAAGAATACATGCGATATGCTGCGGATCTGGATACTATGGCTGATGAAGTTTATCAGTACTTGAATTTCAACCAGATTGAAGATTTTAAAAAGTCGGCGGCTCAGGTCACTATTCCGGTAGAAAATAAGGTCTATGTTAGTTAAAATTCAGTTTACTGAATAAACTGCACCTATAAAAGCACTCTTCGGAGTGCTTTTTAGTAACCTGGCGATTATAAAATTATGGAATTGAATGAATGGCTTGATTTCATCGAAAGCTTCCATCCTTCCGAAATTAAACTCGGATTAGAGAGGATCTCCGATGTAGCGAAAAAGCTCAATTTGCTGACTTCTGATAGTCAGATTATCCTTGTCGGTGGCACTAATGGTAAAGGAAGTTGTGTAGCACTTCTGGAAAGCCTGGCAAATAATCAAAATATCAGTTTTGCCGCTTATACTTCTCCGCATTTATTATCATTTAACGAAAGAATTCGAATTAATGGCGAGAATGTCAGCGATGATGCGCTTATTGATGCTTTTGAATCAATTGAGCTGGTTAGAGGGCAGCTCCCTCTGACTTTTTTTGAATTTACGACGCTGGCAGCGCTTTGGGTGTTTAAGAAAGCTTCACCGGATCTGATTATACTGGAAGTTGGGTTAGGCGGGCGTCTGGACGCTGTCAACATTATGCAGCCGAACGCTTCAGTTATCACAACTATTGATTATGATCATATTGACTGGTTAGGGGATTCCTTAGACAAAATTGGTTATGAAAAGGCAGGAATTATGCGCAATGGTGTGCCTGCTTTTATCGGAGACAACAAAAGCTTCAAACTTTTAAATGAACTGGAAACAGTCGATACAAGTTGTTTGTTTTGTGTTCAACAAGCGGATAATGAAACAAAGGAAATTATTAATAATGACGGCATAAATATTTATCGGCTACTGGAACAAAATATCCAACTGGCCGTCACAGTATTTAAGAATATTTACCCTCAATCCGATATTAATTTAACTGAGGTGTTACACGGCGTTTGTATTCAGGGTCGATTTCAACGGCTTAATGAACGAATTCAGACCATTGTTGATGTGGCGCATAACCCTCAGTCGGCACAAAATCTTGCCTGGCAGCTGGCTCAATTTAAAAAACAGAATAATATCAGGCAGGTTATCGCGATTTGTGGAATGATGGCTGATAAATCAATTCAATCGGTGTTGAGCGCACTAGACCCAGAAGTTGACTGTTGGAATTTTGTTAGTCTGGATATGGAACGCGCAATTAGCGCTGAAGGCTTGCAACTCGAGTACCAAAGCCTGGATAACCAGGTCACAGCAGGCAAATATGTTAATGTCAGTGAAGCTTATCAGGATATTGAGAGAAACTGTGAGTCAGAAGACCTTATTCTGGTATTTGGCTCTTTTATTACAGTCGCGAACATGCTTCAATATATCAAACTGAAAAATAATCAGAACTAATTAATTAAGCAGGGTTATTGGTGGATAATAGTCTTAAACAGAGAATTGTTGGTGCTGTGGTGTTAATCGCATTAGCGGTTATATTTTTACCGGCTGTCTTAAAAGATAAAATTGAACGAGAACCATTTAAAACCAGGGTTCCTGCCAAACCCGAGTCGTTAGTAGCGCAAAATAATACTATTCAACCACAAGATGTTGAAATTAGTAAAAAGCTGGACAAAATTGAAAAACAGACTTCCAGAAAACCCAGATATTCAACACCGAGAGTTATCGAGTTAACGCCAAAAACGACCAGTACAGAAAAAATGGTCGAAAATAAAGCGTTAGTGACAAAAGAGCGCATTAAGCCTGTACCCGATAAACCCACTAAATCTGATACGAGTAAAATAAATTCGGTCAAAAAAGCAGATAAAAAAGTAAGCAATCAGGCCGTTAAAAACGTAACGAAATCTACGACAAAAGTTGCTTCAAAGGCTAAACCAAAACCACAGGTAAATAAAAAGACAAATCCAACAAAAAAGAAGGTAAAGGAAACACTAAATCCAAAGTTTAAAAGTGCTGCCTGGATTATACAGGTAGCCAGTTTTTCCAGCCTTACCAATGCTAAAAAACTGGTAAGCAAGCTAAAATCTGCTAAATACAAAGCCTACCGAAGAAAAGCCAGAAATAAGCAAAATAAGACAATCTATCGTGTTTTTGTTGGCCCCTATATTGAGAAAACAAAGGCCACAAATGTCCTTGACCGTGTATCCAGCCTTTCTCAAACTAAGGTGATGTTGCTCGTTTTTGACCCCGCCAGACATTAACCCCACTATGGATAGAAAATGTTTACTGACTTGTATGCTTGATATTTGATAGAATTAGAGTCATCTATTTTGAATGAATTGAAAGTATATGCAGTGGATTGACTGGGCTATTTTAATTGTCATTGGCTTATCAGCCGGTATTAGCCTGATGAGAGGTTTTGTAAGAGAAGCGTTATCTCTTGCGGGCTGGATTATCGCGTTTTTTGTTGCTAAGGGCTTCTACCTGGAAGTTTCTGAACTTCTGACCAACCAGATTGAAACACCCAGCTTAAGATTTGGAGTCGCCTGGGCAGGGTTATTTATTATTACACTGACTATCGCTGGCCTGATTAATTACCTGATAAGCCGCATTGTTGATAAAGCAGGACTAAGTGGCATGGATCGTATTATGGGAATGGTCTTTGGTGCGTTACGCGGTGTTCTGCTGGTTGCAGTTGCAACTATGGGATTACGGACTTTTACACCTGTCGCAAAAGATCCCTGGTGGGTAAAATCGCAGTTTATTCCCCATGTTGAGATTATCGGTAGTTGGTTCTATGATCATTTAAAGGATTCTATTCCTGATATTAACGCAAGACTTTCATTTAATTCACCAAAAAATTCTAAATCCTGACCAGAAAACAAAGGCTTAATCATATGTGTGGTATCGTTGGCATTTATAGTACATCTCCGGTTAATCAGGGGTTGTACGATGCACTAACTGTTTTGCAACATCGTGGGCAAGACGCAGCGGGTATTGTGACGCTTCAGGAGGGTAACCTCTTTTTACGTAAAGCCAATGGATTGGTTAAAGATGTTTTTCATACCCGACATATGCGTCGGTTAAAAGGGAACATGGGGGTAGGGCATGTGAGATATCCTACTGCTGGCTGTGCCAGTTCAGCAGAAGCGCAGCCGCTCTATGTTAATTATCCATACGGAATTGTATTAGCGCATAACGGCAATCTGACAAATCAGGATGATTTGAAAAAGGAGCTGTACGAGGCAAATCAAAGGCATATAAATACCAGCTCTGATTCCGAAATATTACTTAATGTTTTTGCGCATGAATTACAAATTGATTCAAACCAGTCACTTAGCCCAGAGAATATTTTTGAAGCAATCGAAGGCGTCTATAAACGTTGCAAAGGTGCCTTTGCCGCAGTTGCATTGATTACGGGTCACGGCATGGTATGTTTTCGTGACCCTTATGGCATCAGGCCGGTTGTTTTTGGTAAAAAAGAAGTTAATGGAAAAACTGAATACATGGTCGCTTCGGAAAGTGTGGCACTAAACGCACTGGATTTTGAACTGGTCAGAGATATAAAACCTGGAGAAGCAATTTACATTGATGATGATGGCAATCTGCACACACAGCAATGTGCTGAGTTTCATGAGCCTGCCCCCTGTATTTTTGAGCATGTTTACCTGGCTCGCCCTGACTCATTTATCGACGATATATCGGTGTATCGTGCCAGATTAAGAATGGGAGAAAAACTCGCTGATAAAATTAGTAGAGACTGGAAAGAACATGACATTGATGTGGTTATTCCTATCCCCGACACATCGACAACCAGCGCAATGGAGCTGGCTCACAAGCTAAATATTAAATTAAGACACGGGTTTGTTAAGAATCGTTACATTGGACGAACTTTTATTATGCCAGGTCAACAAATGCGAAAAAAATCAGTCAGGCAAAAGCTGAACGCGATTGATATTGAGTTTCGTGGTAAAAATGTGCTTTTGGTTGATGATTCTATTGTTCGTGGTACAACGAGTAAACAAATTGTTGATATGGCCAGAGCAGCAGGGGCTAATAAAGTCTATTTTGCATCAGCTGCACCAGCGGTTCGTTATCCAAATGTGTACGGCATCGATATGCCATCAGCTAAGGAGTTGATTGCACATGGTCGTACTAATGAGGAAATAGGAGAATTAATTGGTGCAGATAAACTTATTTACCAGGAATTAAGTGATTTGATTGAGACTTGTCGTGAAGGCAATCCAAAAATTACGCGTTTTGATACATCGGTATTTAGTGGCGAATATATCACAGGAGATGTCGATAATGATTACCTGGATGCGCTGGATAAGAAACGTAATGATTTAGCAAAGTCTGATTCAGCAGATGAAAAGTCTGATGAAGATAATGATGAAAACGATCAAACCATAATGGAGCTGCATAATGTTGGTGGCGCTTAAGTGCTATCCTGGGTTTCTGGTAAAATTTTAAATTGGTGTGGCTGGTCTATTGTTGGACGGCCACCCGGTATTAAAAAATATATTGTAATAGTTGCACCCCATACGTCGAATTGGGATTTTTTTCTTTTTTTATTATTGAAGTTCAGGTTTAAATTAGACGCTCGCTTTTTGGGAAAACATACGATATTTATTGGTCCCCTGGGTTTTATCATAAGAAAAATAGGGGGAATTCCGGTAAACCGCTCTAAAACAGTGAATATGGTTGATTCAATTGCTGAAATCTTTAATTCAAATGAATCTTTAATATTAGGGATTTCGCCAGAGGGCACCAGAAGTTATAGTACTTACTGGAAGTCAGGTTTTTATTATATTGCACTAAAAGCAAAAGTTCCGATTCAAACCTGCTTTCTGGATACCAGAAAAAAAGAAATTGGTTTTGACAGACTTCTTTATCTGACCGGTGACTCAGGCAAAGATCTAAACTCAATTCGAGCTGTCTATGCTGAAAAGTCGGGAATTAATCCGGCACTGTTTAGTGACATTGCTTTTCAGAATAGAGACTCTAAATAAAACTAATTTTAAACCAATATTAATTAAAAAGTTCAGGGAAATGATTTTAATAAATAGACTAATACTAACACTGTTAATCGCTCTTGTTGTTAGCCAGAGAGCAGAATCTAATGCGCTCGACCATCGGTATCAAATTGCCTTTAATGTGCAGTCGCTATCTATTGAAGATGGACTTTCTCAAAGTGTTGTTAATGATATCATTCAGGATTCTGACGGCTATGTCTGGTTAGCAACAGAAGACGGTCTCAACCGGTACAATGGCTATGATTTTAAGATTTTTGATCATGTTCATAGCGATCCTGATTCAATTCATGAAAATTTAATCGAATCTTTAGCTGAGGAGCCTGGAAAAGGGATATGGGCAGGAACTCAGTATGGATTGAGTTTTTTTGATTTTAAAACAGAAAAATTTACTAACTATTCAAAAAACAAAGAATTACAGTCGAGCATTTACGCGTTAACGTTAACACCTTCAGGAAAACTTTATATTGGCTCAGATAGTGGATTATTTGTTCTGAACAAAGCAACACAAAAAATTACCCCTGTAACTATTGATAACAACAGTATACTAGAAGATGAAGTAACCTCTCTTCATTTTAGCAATGATGCACTCTGGGTATCTACAGAGTTTTGTGTTTACTCAATTAGTGAAACCTCATCAACGCTTAAGAATTATTGTGATGCTGAGCTTGGTCGTTGGATCAAAGACAAGCGAATTTCAGTGGTCAAAGTTAAAGACAATATTCTCTGGATAGGAACAAAGAAGGGGATGGCAAGCTACCATTTGACTTCGAAAAAATTTCAGGTTTATCAACATGACAAAGAAAACAGTAATAGTCTGGTGGCAAACTGGATTCAGGATATTGAATTTGATAACAATGGAAATCTATGGATAGGAACTAGCGAAGGACTTAGTTTATATCAAGTTGCTGACTCAAAGTTCAAGCATTTTACACATAAAATTTTCAAAGGTGACGGACTAACCTCTGATGATATTATGTCGATCTATATTGATAGTACCGGCTTAATCTGGTTGGGAACTTACACGGCTGGCGTTAATATTTTAAATCCGGAATTGGTCGGTTTTAAAAATATTCTGAGTAAATCGGATCTACTGACATTCGATATTAGTAATACAATACACGCAATAGAAAAAGACTATAATGAAACTCTCTGGTTCGCTAATTACGGAGGAGGCTTGATCAATCTGGATTTAATGACAGGCAAAATAACAAGGCCTTTCAAAGCAAAAATTCAATCATCCGGTTATAGCATGGATTACGTCTACTCTCTTCTAATTGATTATCAGAATCGACTCTGGGTTGGAACTCGAGGCGGTATTGTATTAATCGATTTAAAAGCGCATCAAGTCATTCCTTATCGCCTGATTAAAGACAATAAGCCAATTAAGGTTGAGCATTTTATTTTTCAAATTTACGAAGATCATCTTGGTACTATCTGGATTGCTACGCTGGATGGTTTATTTCAGGTAGAAAAAGAAATACAGCAGAACGGCTTGCTTGAAATTCATGTTAACGATAGACAGAAAGAAATTCCTTATAGTTTTCGTGATATTAGTAATGTTGTCAATATCATTCTGGAGTCTGGTGATGGAAATCTCTGGATGGGGGGCGCTGGTGGTTTATTGCGTTACTCGCAGAAAAATTCGAGATGGACGCATTATGAATATGATTCAGAGAACAATCAATCGATATCCAATAATGATATTCAAGTCATATTTGAAGACAGTAGAGCCATTTTATGGGTTGGTACGGCTAGTGGCCTGAACAAAGTTAACAGGGCCCAGTCTGACGAAGTTTATTTTGAGAGAATTACTAAAGAAAACGGTTTACCTAACAACTCAATTTACGGTATCCAGGAAGATATCCATAAACAGCTCTGGCTTTCGACAAACCTGGGATTGGTACGTTATTCTGAACATACGGAAATCATGCAGTCATTCAAGCGTAATGATGGTTTATCCAGTAACGAGTTTAATAAAGGGGCTTACTTTACCGATAGTAATGGCGTTATTTATTTTGGTAGTATTAACGGAGTGACCCTGGTTGATGGCAGTGCAATTCAGGAAAAACAACAAAGCTCTCGGCTAAAATTAACGGAAGTGATGGTTGGTAAACGAGAGCTTGGTCTATATGATTTGAATCATGCTGTCGAACCAGAAATTACAAAACAGCTGAACGAATCAACAATAATGGTTTCGGTTGCAGAACTTTACTATAGAAAACTGGGTGTACAATCCTACCGATATCGATTGAAAGGGTTTGACCAATCCTGGACCTATCTGGGAAAAGAACGAAGCATCATTCTGGCGGGATTGGCAGAAGGTAATTATCAATTAGAAATTCAATCTAAAACAACTGGCGAAGACTGGTTACCCGAATCCATAATGATCCGGATTAATGTGCTGGGTAGCTTTATAAAAAGTGACGCGGCAATCTACCTGTTAATACTCGGCATAATATTAACCTGTATTCTGGTATTATATTTTGTGAAGCGTTATTATTCTAAAGGTTTGCTTAAAGTAGAAAATTTATTAAAAATTGAAGGAATGCGAATTAAGGAAGAAAAACGTAAAAGTAATGAGTTAGAAGAAGAGCTTTTTCAAAAAATTAATAAAATAAACCTCATGAATGATGAAATAAACGCTTCATCAGAATTGTTAGAGAGTCATCAATTCAGAGACAATATCACTGGATTTTATCGTTATGAAAATATACTTAAATTATTAACGGACAATATAGTTAAAGATGGCAGAGATGATAATCAATTTGACCTGATCATGTTAATTCAGGTGAGTGACTATCTCAGCATTGAAAAACTTCACGGGATAATTATTAGCGCAGAGTTAATTAATTACGTAGCGAGTGAATTGAAGCGGCATTGTCCTGGAAACATTCATATCTGTTCTTTAAATATTGACAGTTTTATTATTTTTGCAGATATCAGTGAAACACCCGCCCTTGTTAAGATACTGACAAATCTACGTAGCCAGATTATCAGAAGCCAGATTTCTGTTGCTAATGATATGAGTATACAAACTCGACTGGGTATCACCTATCTGGAACTGGATTCTGAAGCAGCTTATGATGCTTCTACATTGATTAAGCTCTCAAAGACACTCATTAACATCCATAACCAGGTGAACCCTGTTCAGTCATCTTGCTTAATGCGAATAAAGTTTAATCGCTCTCCGGTTGAACTGGCGAATACTTTAACAAAAGATAATATTATACAGTATCTGTCCGACGGACTTATTATTATGGAAACTCAATAAAATTATGGAAACTCAATAAATTTAATTTACTTCGCCTCAAGTAACTTTAAACAGGCTTGAAGTGTAAATAAAATTTTAAGTTAAAAGAGCTTGAACCTGAAGTAATCTTCAGGATTCAAACTGATGCATTAATACCAGAATAATGACGCCCGCTAGAAAACCAAGATTTTCCCAACGGAGTAATGAAGATTTAATATTCATGCTGGATAATTTATTTTTTTGATGTGTATGTTGAACAGGGTGGTGGTGGCTATGTGTCTCACTGGTATGCATACACCCATCGGCATGGGGCTTATGAATAACCACGTGTAAAAGCGAGCCTCCAATAAACGCCTGGAGTGCGGGTACAAAATAGCTGGCTTCAAGGTTCGCTACATTCGAATTAACAGCATAACCCGCAAAAGTAAACAGTCCCATAAAGAGTAAAGTAATAAGCGCATACTTTTCTCCCAGCAGCGGTTTAAGCAACCACCAGATAGTCAGCCCTACCGGTAGTCTATGGATTATAATTGCTAACGCGAGACCATTTGCCTGTTTGTTTTCTACAGATTGAATCGCCATGCCATCGATCATTGCATGAAGCAATAGCCCACATATTCCAAGTAAAATTGTTACTTTGTGGGTTGTGTCCGCTGCTTTCTGAAAAGAACGTTCAATCAGTGTTGGGCCAACAAAACCAATCAACGCCAGTAACAATGCTGTGAAGCCAATGTTGTGATAAGTTTCAGGCACTGTCTCAAATAGTATGGTTCCGCCAACGACAACAAGTACAATACCGTTTACGATTTTGTCGGTGCGTCTTAAAGGTCCAAAAGTCTGATAAACCAGAGGCCCAACACAAAGAGAGAAAAAGCTGGCGATTAATGCAACCATTAAAATAGTTTTCCTGGATTAAACAGATTCGATGGATCAAAGGCTGACTTAATTGTTCTCATTAAATTTAACTCTGACTTGCTCCTGGTATAATCAAGGTAGTCTCGTTTTAATAAACCGACACCATGTTCGGCAGAAATACTGCCATTGTAGGATTGGAGTATTTTAAATATTTCAGGGTTGGCTTGCGAACATTGCTGTTTAAAGTGCTCAATGTCCAGATTGTCCGGTTTTAAAATATTTAAATGCAAATTACCATCACCAATGTGACCAAACCAGATAATTTCAAAATCTGGATAGTTCTCACTGACAAAGTTATCAACGTCTTTTAAAAAATCTCCCACTTGTGATGGCTTAACTGCAACATCATTTTTGTAAGGAGGGTAGTGTGATATTGCTTCAGAGATACCTTCTCTATACTGCCATAATTCTTCAGCCTGTTGAGAACTCTGACTGATAATGCCATCAACCAGCCAGCCATTTTCAGCGGCGGTTTCGAAAGCAGTATAAGATTTTTCCATCTCATCGTCAGACGGACAGTCGAACTCGATGAGCACATAAAAAGCGGCATTCTCAGCAAAAGGCGCTTTTAATGAACGCTGAGTCAATACTTTATCAAGTGCAGCCTGTGAAAAGAATTCAAAAGCCATTAAATCAATGTTTGTTTGAAAATGCGCTAATAAACTGGCGATATCATTAAGTTCGGGAACGGCCAGCAACATAACGGTCGGGTTCACTGGTGCGGTGGTCAGTCGCATTTGTGCCTCAGTAATAATGCCCAGCGTGCCTTCACTGCCAATCATTAAATGGCGTAGGTCGTAACCCGTTGCATTTTTAACTAATCCATTATTAAATTCAAGTATCTCTCCATTGGCTGTTACTACAGTGAGCCCGGCAACCCAGTCTCGGGTAAGACCATATTTTAAAACCTTAATACCACCAGCATTAGTTGCAATATTGCCGCCGAGTTGACTGGAGCCTGCCGAAGCAAAATCAACAGGATAGTATAACTCTTGCTCTTGTGCGAAATTCTGAAGTTGTTCAGTAATGACCCCCGCGCCACAAGTTACCATGCGGTCAACAGCACAAAAGTCAGTTATTTTATTGAGCCTGTCCAGCGAGAGCACCAATTCCTGGTTACAAGCCATGGCACCACCACTTAATCCCGTTCGTCCACCGGACGGAACAATACTGACATTATGCTTAAGGCATAACTTTATTATGCTGGCGACTTCTTCACTATTTGCTGGTTTAACAATAACCATTGCATCAGGCTTGTAGAGTTTGCTCCAGTCCTGGCCATAGGTTTCCAGTGTGCTGGTATCAGTAAATACATATTCACTACCAACAATTTCTTTTAATTGATTAATTAAATCAGACATCACAAGCTATATAAGGGTTGCTTTGAACAGTGATGGCTATTGTGACCAGCTTATTACTACTGTTCAAGCATATTTTGGCTATTTCTTAGATAAGATTTATATATACCCAAACTCCTTGAATATGCAGGAAACAGCAAGGCTAAAAGCCATCAGGTTCGAGGCACAAAGACGAGGGAATTGCAATTCTAATTCGAGCTTTTATAACGAAGAAGAAGATGACTTATAGCCTTGCCCTGCGGGTGCCCATAGCTATCCAACAGACGGATTAACCAACAACAGACAGTCAGCCAAAAACAAACAGTTTTATCGCCGCGATAGTGGCCATACCGCGAATTAACCACTTAAATTGTAGAAGTTTAAGCCGCCCTAAAAGCCAATAACCCATCACAGCGCCAATAATCAGACCAGGAACCCCTTGTATACTTAAAGTAATAGTTTCAGTATTTAACAAACCCAGCGACCAGAGTATTGGTACTTTTGAAAAGTTAATCATTAAAAATAGCCAGGCTCTGGTGCTGACATAAGATTCTTTTGAAAGGTTCTGTTCCATCAGGTAAAGGCTAAAAAGTGGACCAGCAGCATTTGAGGTCATACTGACAAAGCCTGCAAACAGGCCAATTGCGTGTCCGGTTGCAGGATTTTGCATAAATAGCGCTTTGCTTTTATCAAGCCAGATCCCAAGCAATAACATACTGATGATCATGGCTCCTAACAGCAGGGTAAACTCACTGATATCAATTGTTGATAACATCCAGCCACCAAGAATGACTCCGCCAACGGACAAAGGCAGGGTTCGAACGATTACCGGCCAGCAAATATTTTTTCTATAGCTCGTTATTGCCATGATATCCGTAATAATGTACATCGGAAGAATAATTCCTAGCGCCTGCGGGCCAGGGTAAGCAAACATGATCAGCGGCAATATGATAAGCCCCATACCGCCTACTGAAAATTTTGAAAAGCCAGTCACCAGCCCGGCGGCCAGAATAAATGCTATGGTTGAATCCATCGATGTTAATACACCTTTCTACTTTTGAGGAAAGCTAGTATAACGCCAATAATGATAGTAAAATAAGTGCGTTTTCCTATCATATTGAAAGGTATAAGCTATCATGACAAATGAGCAACTTCGAACCTTTATCGCGGTAGTCGAGCAGGGTAGTTTTAGAGCCGCTGCAACTTCACTGTTCAAAACACAGCCGTCAGTCAGTGCTTCTGTGAAAGCGCTAGAGGATAAGTTTACTATCAGCCTGTTTGATAGAAGCAGTTATCGGCCTGTGTTAACGCCAGAAGGAAAAGCATTTTACCAACAAAGTAAGCAGCTGATTAAACAGACCAGTGAACTGGAAATGTTTGGTCATCAGCTGGCTGCAGGTGAAATTCCTGCACTGACTCTCTCCATGAGTGCAATGTGTACCTCACCACCCGGGTTAAATATTATCAAGCAGTTTTGTAAAAATCACCCGGAGATGCGACTCAATATTAATACCCAGCATTTGTCTGGAGTGTTGGAGCAACTCCTGCTTGAAAAGTCAGATCTGGCCATTGGTCCGCATACCGGTCTGGATGATCGCTATGAATATGTCGAAATTAGTCAGATTAAAATGATCACTGTCACTGCGCCAGATTATTTGCCGGTTAAACCGAACGAGGAGGTGAGTCACAAAGTGCTACGTAGTCTTCCTCATATTCTAATTTCTGACAGTGGTTCGGTAGCACCTTTTGATCACGTAAACGTACTGACAGGCGGACAGCGATGGTACGTTAATGATTATCAGATGAAAAAAGCCCTGCTACTGGCAGGTATGGGCTGGGCGCGGATTCCCGCGCATATTGTTGAGTATGAACTAGATAATGGTTGTCTTGTACAACATCAGGTAGAAAATTTTAATTCACAAAACCTGGTGCCAATTTACCTGATACGATTGAAAAACCAGGCCGTAAGCCATCTTGCAAAAGCTTTCTGGGAAGAAATGTTGCAACCTGAAAGTTCCTGATAATACTTTCAGGTTGCCGCTCAATTTTAATCATAAAAATTAAAAATAGAATCGAACACCTGCCGAAAATGACCGACCGGCTTCCGGCGCAATATCTTTAATAAAAGACATATGGTTAATGATTTCTTCATCAAGTAAATTGGTTGCTTTTAAAAATAGCAGGTGTTCATATTTATCAGATGTCAGGCGATAATTTAACTCAAGATTTACCAGTGTGTGGCCCGGGGTAGCCGTTTCATATTCACTGATATTTTCCTGTTTCATTGAGCGTATTGCATCAAAATTTATCGTATAATCATTTTTTTCATAGCTGAGCCCGCCGCCAAATCTTAATGGTGACATTCGTGGTAAGTAGTCCCCGCTGGTTAGTTTTCCGTTCACATAATCAGCTTGTCCGCGTAGCGTAATGGTTGCCGCTTTCGAGTCAGAAATAATCCAGTCGATATCAAATTCAAATCCTTTGAAAACCGCATCTTCCTGCACAAATTGATAAACCGGCAGTTCATCAATGATCTCGCCTCTTGCCTGTTCGTAGACAAATTGATTGAAACGGTTGTAAAACAGATTAAACGTAAATGTAGTATTTCCCTGATATTGCTTAAAAGCAACATTGAGATTGTTGCTGGTTTCTTTATCCAGTGTCTGGTCTCCCAGAATATATGACTGAGTTGCCAGGTGCAGCCCGTCAGAAAGCAGCTCCTCAGCATCCGGCGCGCGTTGTGCTCTGGTTAACGCGGCTGATAACGAATAACGTGCGTTTAGCTTCCATAAAGCGTTAAAAGAAAAACTAAAAGTATTATGCTCAATCTGTAATTCAGGCGTATTGCTATTGATTCCGGGATTGTCAGTGTTTATTTTCTGGTGGCCAGAGCGTACTCCCAGCTCCAATGTTAAGTCATTAAAGGACTTTTCTTCCGTTATAAACCAGTCCAGTGATCGAGTGATTGAAGGTGGTACGAAAGCTTCTTCGCCAATTGCAGAAAAGTCACGCTTGTTAGTTTGCATGCCCACTATGCCCAGCCAGTCTTTGACGGGGGTATGTAGTATTTCAAAACGTGCTTCATGGGCGTTATTATCAAACAGCGTCCCCGTTTCTTCACCTTCAAGTTCTACATGCTGATAATCGGTATGACCATAACGAACTTTTAATTCCTCAACACCACGAAAAGGTTCTGACAATTTGAGTTTTGCGTCAGTTCGTTTCTGATCAATTTTAATTCTGACAAATTCTTCTGAAGCGTCAGTTGCGGGTAATCCATATTCATTATTTTCATTACTTATTGATAAACCAATCAGTCCTTTATCTTCAAAAATCCAGGCGCCGCCAATGGTTGCGCCGTCTGACTCAGTATTACTGTTAAGTAACGTACTTCCAAGTGAAGAGGGCAGCTCAATATCCCCTGATTCCCGTTGATACGCATTAACATGCATTGCCCAGTTTTCATGACCGATATCCAGCCTGGCAACGCCAGACTTTTCTTCTGCAGCGGAGCCATAACGTGCTTCAATAGCCCCCTGGATCAATTCTTCTGGAGCCTTCTCTGGTATGCGATTATCAACCACATTGATAACGCCTCCAATAGCACTTCCACCATAGAGTAACGTAACCGGGCCTTTTAGAATTTCTATCTGATTTGCCAACAGTGGCTCACTGGTAATCGCATGATCGGGACTGGTTGCTGACGCATCCAACGTAGAAATACCATTTTGTAAAACCTTAACCCTTGCGCCGCTCAGTCCACGAATAACAGGTCTGCCAGCACCGGAACCAAAAGATGAAGCAGAGACACCAGGCTCCAGCGCCAGAGTTTCTGCGATATTAATTCCTCTTTTGCTGACCAGCTCTTCTTCACCCAGCACCAGAACCGGAGTTGCCATTTCCATCGCAGATCTGCCAGAAGGACTGGCTGTAACGACAATTATGTTTTGATTTTCCTGTTGTGTTTCCTTTTGTGGCTCCTTTTGCGCTTCTGGTTGCTTGTTATTATCAAATTTATCTGTTGAGGTTTTTACGTCAGCAGATTTTTGACTGGTTTTTATCTGCGTATTATTCATTGAGGTCGCGTGCAGTTTTTCGCTGGCAACACAATATGTTGCGCTTGTAATATATATTAATGTCAAGATCGCTCGATTCACTTTTATATTCCTGAATTTAAATATTTAAAAGGTGCTATTCGCCACAAGGTTTGCGGAAAACAACAGCTGCATCAGATTGAATGCGGGCGTACGAATAAACCGACAGTTCAACTGAAATAATAAATTGATGTAAAGCTAAAGTTCAGAAATAAAGTGAGGAGGGGCGCGGATATTGAAAAGGCGATTATCGGTCTGTGCAAAATGACCGGTTGATGAGGGAAGACTGATAAATGTTGAGTTATCAGCATTGAATAACTCGGTCGAACTATTAAAAGTGACATCTTCCAGTGCAGATAAATGTAGACATACCGCACATATTTCATTGGAAAACTCACTATTTAATTCGTGAGCATGCGTTGATAAACTAAATTGAGCAAACAGCAACCACAACGCGATAAGCAATGGCGCTCGCGTGGTTGTTGATTTGTTCAAACGGTTTAATAACATAGCTGTGATTGTTTTTCGTTATCTGTTTATGGGCCAAAAAGACTATCTTTGTAAATTCTACTTATTTTTATCTGTTAAGACAAGTGGTGAGTTGTTGTTTAATCCACTAGAATGGTATGGTTTTAACAAAAGTGTTGAAAAGCGCAACTTTTACAATCAATGAAGTCAATAGCGGGACGTAGCGTATGAAACTATCATTTTTTTTAGTGACTTTGATTTTTTTCAGTTCGACGGTTTACGGTACTGATAAAGTATGGACCGCGTATATTGGGGGTGCGAAAGAATTAACAGGCTTTAAGGATGAGACAGGTGCTGTAAAGATTACACCACGATTTATGGGATTGACCACCGCAACCAGATTTCGAAACATTATTTCAGTCATGGAAGACAGGAATGGCAGTTATGAATCTTATCATCTTCTAAAAGACGGCCGAAAAGTTAAACCGGGTGAAAACTATGTCAGTGATATGAGTTTTGATTGTGAAAGTGAGAATAAAATAAGGTTCAGATCAAAGGAGTTAGACCTGGTCGGGTTTCTTGGCGCTAATGGCAAGGTTGTTATCTCTCCGGTTTATAGCGATGCCCGTCCATTTAAAAATGGGTTGTCTTCAGTAATAAAAAATGCAAAAAGAATGTGTCACAATGATACTGAATTTTCAGAAGAGAATCGATGTGAGCATTGGCGTTGGGATGGAGGGGAAAGCCTGGTTATTAATTTGGACAATGAAGTACTCATTGAAAATGCTTACCTGAAGCGCGAATTAGATTTGTATTCTCTGACTATTAGCAAAGCAAGCTCTAACGCGCCTGATGTTGATTCACTAAAAGGAAAAAATGGAAAGTTCTATAATTTTGTCAATGTTAAACGTAATTTTGAAAACTGGTTAAAAAATAAGTTTGTGATTAATCTGGATAAGAGCAAGCTTATCAACCATAGCTATAAATCATTAACATTGTGGAACGAAAGTAAAGGGTGGTATCAGGTTCCTCGCAATGCAATGACAGAGAAGCAGGCAAAAATGGTTATTTCAGAATTAGCAGCGCTTCATTCAGCTGGTAGTGAACATTTTGTGACGATTAACGGGCTTAATAAATTCATCTATACAGACAAGGAATTTGAAAGGTATTTTGATGACTGTTCAAATGCCATGACTGATAAGTATCCGGTACTTGAGTTAATCGTTGAACATAACCTTGAAGATGGCTATAAGCAAAATCATTATTCTTTTTTAAAAACTGACAGTGGTTATAAGTTGATAAGTTTTACTATAAGGACAAAAAATGCTCAATAAAGCCTGGCTGTTTCAGTAAATATTACATTTTTCAGACTTCTGGTGTATAATTGCAGCAATATTACACCAGCGTCACAACTGAAATAAGTGAGGATTAATATGCCCAGACAGAGTATTACACTAACTAAACATAACGATGCCTGGTTGAAAACCCATGTAGAAGACATTCAGGATTATTCTAATAAGAGTGAGCTGATTAATGATCTTATTCGTAGTGCCAGAAGAGCGGAAGCAATTAATAGAAAGCTCGAGCTTGCTGAAAAAAGTGGTCTAGTCAAACAAAGTGCTGCTGACATGCTTGAAGAATTTAAATCAGAACTCCTATAATAATGATGTATGTCTACATACTATCAAACAACGCGAAAGACGACTTAAAACGAATATATGCCTATGGGCTGGCTGAGTTTAGCGAAGCGCAGGCCGATAAGTATTTTTACGACTTCTACACTGTATTTGATAAAATTGCGGCAAATCCTTATATCTACCAGTCGATAGACCATATCAGGTCTGGCTATCACAGATGCACCTGCGGTTCTGATAGTATCTATTACCGAATAAATGGCGCGACTATCGAAATTATGGCCATACTCGGAGGTCAGGATTTAAATGACTGGCTGTGAAGGGATATTGGATAAGGCAATTTGTTTTTGTTTGCAGTAATCTGTGACGCTCAGCCTGCTGCAAGCTTGACCTTCAATCAGTCGATAGACCATATCAGGTCTGGCTATCACAAATGCACCTGCGATCCGTCTACTTTGGGTAATTGGAGTATCTTAAATTGAAGGATATAGCATGGTAATGCAATTGCATTACCATGCTAATAGTATTAAACTACCTATAAAAGATGATGTGAATAGTGGAGGTCATCATGGCACAAGTTGCTTTAGAAACTGAATCTACATTAACAGACCGTTTTCAGACAACGGTACCCAGTCCCGTTCGGCAGGCGCTGCACTTAGGCAAGAAGGACAAAATTAAGTACGTCATTCAGGCTGATGGCAGTGTCTTAATGAGTCGCGCAGAGTCCACAGACAACGACCCTGTGTTAGATAAATTTTTGTCTTTTCTGGCTAATGATATGCAACAACATCCAGAAAAGATACAACCGCTTACTGCGAGTATGCGAAATAGTGTTGAGTCATTGATTGACAGTATCGACATTGATTTAAATGCACCATTATCGGAAGAGGATGAATAGACTTGCCAGGTCAAGCACCTGTGGTAGTCAATGGTTGGACGCTTTATGTCCATCCATTATTTGCTGAGCAGTATCATATTCTTCAAGAAAAAGTAGAGGCATTAAAGGCAAAAGATCCAAAAGGGTATATCAAGAAAAATGCGACTAAACGACTCGCCGCAATTCACAAGCTGGCATTTGAAATCATTCCTCGGGATCCATCCAGCCCAGACTATCGTCAGGGCAAGATATCAGGTAAAAACAATAAACACTGGTTCAGGGCGAAGTTTTTTCAACAGTACCGTTTATTTTTTAGGTATCACCTGGAATCAAAAGTTATCGTTTACGCCTGGGTAAATGACGAAAGCAATAAGCGAGCGTATGAAAGCAAAACCGACGCTTACAAAGTATTTGCTAAGCTGTTAAAGTCAGGTAATCCACCTGACGATTGGGACGCTCGTTTAAAAGCAGACAGGGATGTTAAGCTCTCTCCTGAATAATTCTTTAAGTGAATAAAGAAGCTAGATCGTGTTTTCAATTCGGGCAGTTACACAGAATTAATTACATCCTCGCCAGCGCCGCGCCCCATATTATAATGTATGTTGTGGTCAAATGATTAGTAGGTTAGGTGAAAACCTTACCCCTATTAAGCGTTCCCGCCATTTTTCAATAATGTCTTTAACAACAGCTGCAATAGCTTCGGATTGTGGATTTTTAAGATACTGCTGAACAATAGGCTGAATACTATAAATCCGTTTCCAGCGCCGAATAACATTGGCTTCACTCCAGTTTTCTGCCTTATCAACATCGACTCTAAGTACCTGATGATAATGGTTACTCATAATGACGTAGCTGGCAATTTTGATAGAAAAGGTTCTGGCCAGATAGCTTAACCGCTCTGTAATCCACTCTCTGCGGTGTTCAAAGAATGGTGTCTTCACCACAAAGAAAAGCGCGTCTTACGCAATGGGCTATGCAGTGGTAGTAGGTGTGGATTCTAAATCGATAATGGATTGACGAGCCCTTGTCATGGTCGAATTTCCTTATTTATGTTTGATTAACAATTGCTAATTTACCTGATTATTATTGGGTTGTCTATGGAGGATGATTTCTGTATATTTTAAGCGGTGGGTGTCCTGCAGTTTTGCTGCAGTTTATCTTTACGATAAGGACAGAGAGCAGAAGAAAGACCAACATATCTATGTTATGAACAAGGATGGCTCTTCAATAAAAAAACTTATATCTAATAGCGGATATGCAGTATTTCAGCGGTAGCTAGAAGCCTGTAATATTGCTGGTGCGGTTCTGAACGCTTGATATCCGTGTCGCGCAATGTCGATATCAGTGAACTTCGGTGATTTACTTACTTAAATTGAGCTCTACGTCTAATAACGCAATACGAGATTAAAATACCAATATTAACTAGTTCTGATTAAAAAAACTACGCATGTGTACGAGTAGTAATGACAGACTGAATTACTTGTAGTTTAATACGTTGCTATTGATGGTTATACATAATTCATCTGACTAGAAGGAATTATGGGGTGTTTATGAGTTTTCAAGAAAAACAAGCTCGATTTAAACGACTAAATAAAGAAAGTCCTGCATGGGCTTTGCTTCGAGCTGAGAATGCTCCGCATATATTAGCTTTTGTTGACGATTTATTTGCAAATCAAAATGACATTCCTGTCGGTCGGGCCAAAGCAGCTCTAGAGGCTGAGTTAAAAAATGGCACACTGACCGGTGTGTGGGAAACTAATTCGAAAGCCACTACCTATTTACGTAACTGGATTGATGCTGGGTGGTTACGCGAGCTCGATGATACCCTCAGTAAAACCAATGCCTGTGAGGTCGCACTCAGATTTTGCCGCTCACTTGATCACAAAGACTCAAGTATTACGGCTTCTCATCTAAGAACTGTCCAAGAGGCAGTGAGTAGACTAGCTATTGCTGTCACCCCTAATCCAGAAGAAAAAAGAGAAATGTTGGAGGTTAAGCGAAACGTTATTCAGGCTGAAATTGATGCTCTCTTAGCGGGTAATGTTAAGCCTGTAACTGGTGGTGAAGTGCGCGATGGTCTACGGGAAATTTATCAACTAGCGTCGGTATTAACCGGTGATTTTAGATTAATAGAAGATGAAATTCGACAGATGGAAAAAGATTTACGTGTCCAGATGATTGAAGAAGGCGCGTCTAAGGGTGAAGTTTTGCGAGGCTTGATTGATAAGGAGGCGTTGGTTTCAGAAACAGATGCTGGTCAGGCATTTGAGGGCTTTTTTCAGTTAATTATGAATAACAACTTAAGCGATGAATTAAGAGAACAAATCAAATTAATATTGAGTCATCCGTCATCTAAGGATATTGCTAAAGATCAAAGAGTCTTTCTTAGTCACATGATGAGAGAGCTATCCAAAGAAACAACACAAATCATTAAAGTCAGACGTCGTATGGAAGAGAGTTTACGATATTTTATTGACAGTGGTGCACATCTTGAAAATCAGGCAGTCAACCATTTGTTGCAAGAGTTAGAACAAGTTGCTGTACATTTTAAAGATTCAGATATCAGTCTCCGTACCTCATTAAACATAGCGCTTGAAAGCGGCAATATTACGGTCAGGTCACCAGATGGGATCAATCTCCGTATACCAGAAGATAAAATTGATACTTCAGATGTCGTTGAAGAAGCTAACAGTTATGAGCCGAGCACAAAGATGCTAGGTTATCTTAATGCGGTGCAAATTAAAAAAGTGGCTTCCAATATGAAAAGCAACTTAATCAAACACGGACCAATGACAATTTCTGATCTCGCTAATCGAGTACCCATCAAGCAAGGATTAGAGGAATTAGTGGCCTTAATTCGTGTGGCGAAATCGGTTAATGCGACTGAATTGCCTGATACAGAAGAAGTTAGATTGACCGATCGTAATGGTGAGGCCATTAAAGCCAAGATACCTAAACTACTTGTTTCTGTTAAGCAGTTTCCAGATGATCTTGAGGAACTAGAATTATGAGTGAAGATGATAAGTCCAATGCCAGTTTTTTTGATCAACAGATTTCCCAGACAGAAGTGTTAGATGAGCCAACCGGTGAACACCATTTTGAATCTGATGAGATGACTCAAGTAGAAGCTGAAGTTGCAGAAACGGCTCGTACGGGTTATTTAGAACCGGATGCAAGGCAAGCGCTAGTTTATATATTAAAACATGGCGTTATCCTTGCTGACCAAAAACCGGTGTTGTATGAGCATATTGTCAGGTATACCAAGGAAATCTCTCACTACTTAGCTGATTTGTATTTAAATTTATTGGTTGATGAGGCAGCCGGTGTTGCCTTAATTCTACAGCAAAAGCTCGCTGAAGAAGAGGACCATGAAGAAGATATATTCTCCTTGGTCAGTCGTCGTACTTTAACTTTATATGACACGCTGCTTTTAGTTGTATTGCGAAAACACTTTCAAGATCGCCAAGCCATAGGTGAAACCAAGATTATCATTGAGATTAGTCAAATAGAGCGGGGCCTTGTGCCTTTCTTACCACTAACGAAGTCAACTAAACGAGATCGTTCTCAATTAAATGGCGCTCTCAAACGAATGGTCGAACGGAAAATATTAAGCCGAGTGCGCGCTGATGATGAACGATATGAAGTAACCCAAGTGATCCGTTATGTTGTTGGAGCTGAACTTTTAAGTCGGCTGTTAAAGGAGTATCAAGCGTTAGCAGAAAGTGCTGACATTGTTGAGCAGGGAGAAATGAATGAGTCATAATCCGGAGAGCTTTGAATCGTTATTTGGCGTTGATCAAATAAAATTATCCGAGTTATCGGTTTGTAACTGGGGTTCATTTCATAATATTCACACTGTGGCCATTGATCCTGATGGAACGCTTATTACTGGTGATAATGGTGCCGGTAAATCGACACTTATTGATGGACTTATGGCGTTATTGCTGCCACCAGGTAAAGCTAAGTTTAATGTGGCCGCGGCTCAGGGGGATTCTTCTGATCGTAATTTAATGTCGTATATTCGCGGTAGCTTTGGGTCGGAACAAGATGGTAATCAGACAAGTACAATGAATAAAAGAACGGGGGCCACTTCAACGGTCCTACGGGCAGTCTATCGCTCTAATGATGGTAAGGTCATCACCTTAGCGGCAATGTTCTGGACCACTAAACCAACGAGTAGTCTCTCCGATCTCAAGCGCATATATTTAGTTGCACAAAGAGATATTAAAATTCAGGAAATACACAAAGCTTTTGCTGACAATAACCCACGGGCTTTAAAACAGTATTTGAAGTCCGATAAAGATATTCAACCTTATGCGGATAGTTTTAATGAGTATCAGGAAGCATATTGCCGTGCGCTTCATATTGAAAATCGAAATGCGCCGGGTTTATTAGCTAGAGCGTTGGGATTAAAGAAAATTGAAAATTTAACTTCATTGATAAGAACATTAGTATTGGAACCAAGTAACATTCGAGAAGATGCTCAAGGTGCTGTCGAAGAATTTGAAGAACTGAATAAGATTCATGACCTCTTATTGGACGCCCGTAAACGTGAAGAAACGCTCATAAAATTACCACAAGTGAACCAACGCTATGAAATTGCAATCGCTAAAAGTGAAGCTTTAGTACAGCAAAGAGAAAACTTGAGTTATTTTATCGCGAAACAATGTTTTACTCTCCATGGTATTCGTTTAAACAAAATTTCAGAAATTATTAAGCTACATGAAGTTTTACTGCATCAGGCCAAAGAAAAAGAGAAACTGGCTCAGACAAAAATGACTCAATGTTATGCTGACTATCATGGTGCCGGTGGCGATCGCATTGATGCAATTAAAGATAATGTTGAACGCGCAAAGGAAAAGCTGGCACAGGCAACCAAAAATGCCTCGGCTTATCAAAAGATGTCTCGAGAGCTAGTGTTGAATCATGACTTAAAGCTTCAGCAATTTACCATAAATCAAAAAACGGCTAATGACACACTCGCGCGCTCAGAAGAATTACTGGAACCGGCAATGGAAAAAGTTGGAACCTCTGCAGGTAATCTTCAAAACAAGAATACTGAATTTCAAGAAGCGAATACTGAATATCGTGAAATCAAATCCCGACCTGATTCAAATATTCCTGCTAAGTATCAGCACTTGCGAGAGGAAATCTGTTCATCGTTAGAGATCCCAAAAGATGAACTGATGTTTGTTGGGGAATTAATTGATATTAAAGAAGAGGAGAAATCCTGGCAGGGAGCAATTGAACGTGCTCTAGGGGGTATTAAGCTTACGCTTGCGGCACCAAGTCATAAATACCAACTAATTACCAAGTGGCTAAATATTCGTCATACAAGTCTTCATGTGCGGGTTCAGGTTGTCAAAAAGGTATCAGGAACAAGTGACTTTAAAACAGATGGTTTTCTGAGGAAACTCCGTTGGCGAAATCATGCTTACAGGGAATGGACGAAGCAATTTTTAGCTTACCATGATTTACATTGTGTCGCTGACGTTGAGGCGCTCAATAAAACGCCATACTCCATGACCCAACAAGGGTTAATGCAATTGCAACAAGGCCGTTTTGAGAAGAAAGATAATGCTCGGATTGACGATACGAAAAACTGGTATCTTGGATTTTCAAACAAATCACGATTATTGTCTCTTGAATCGTTAATGCAAGAATTGGGTGAAACAATATCAAAACTGACCGATGAGAAGCAACTTGCGGATAAAGAATATAGAGCACTCAATGATAGGTTATTAAAATTGAGTCAATATGTTGAGTACAGCTGGTTTGAGATTGATACTAATGCGCGACAAGTCGCTGTTAAAGAGTTTCAAACAGAATTGCTTGAGCTTCAAAGTATTGGTGGTGAGCTGAATAAAGCGGAGCGATTGTATCATGAGTCTGTAGAATGTCTAGATGATTGTAAGAAGAAAGCCAGTAACGAGCAAAGAATGCTAGATACTAAAATACAAGAGCATGTGCGGTGCGGTAGTACCATTGAGGATTTAAAGCATGACGCAGAAGTTGAGATTGACACTGAGGTTGATAAGCAACTGTTCGACAAGGTGGGGCTTTTAGTCGAGGATGATTTGAAAGTCATTGATAGAAAAAAAGATAATATTCGCCTCAAAATTGAAAAGCAGCATGACAAGTCCAGTGAAGATGTTAGGATTTGCACCAGTCAAGCGACAGGGATCATGGCAAAATTTCTGAACTCATGGAAGGCTATTGCAACTGATTGGGGAACTGATTTACGCAGTATTCCTGAGTACATGACCTATTTAGACGAATTGCAAAATGAAGGTTTACCAGGTTTTGTTGAAGAGTTTAAGCAGCGCCTGAATAAGAATTCCATTCAAACACTGGTGAATATTCGCGGAAAGATAAGTTCTGAACGAGAAGATATTGTCGAACGTATTTCAATCATTAATGATGTCCTTGGCAAAACCGAATTTCGTCGGGGAACTTACTTAAGACTTGAGTCACGGCGTGAAAATTGGCCGAATGTTGTATGGTTTGAAAAGAAGTTACAGATGATTATTGGTAGTGTGAATAACTATGAGCATGAAAAGCGTTTTGCACAATTAAGAGAAGTGATTGATATCTTACAAAAGGCCAGTGATACAGCAAGCTATCAACTGCAGGATAGTCAGCGTCTTTTAGATCCGCGTCATCAAATGAGCTTTTCTGCGAAAGAGCTTGATAAGGAAACGGAAGAGGTCAAAGATATCTGGGATTCATCAAGCGGTAAGTCAGGCGGGGAAAAAGAATCATTTGCCGGCGTTATTGTGGCTGCTAGTTTGGCTTATGTGTTGACCCCTGATGGCTGCGATCGCCCAATTTATAGTACTGTCTTTCTGGATGAAGCATTTTCAAACACCTCTGAAAGTGTTAGTCGCCGGGTATTAGCGGTATTTAAGGAGTTAAAAATTCATGTGAACCTGATCACGCCTTATAAAAACTTAAATCTTGCTCGTGAGTCTGCTAATTCTTTAATTATTGCAGAGCGGGATAAGAACCTGCATGAGAGTCGATTGTCAGAAGTGACCTGGGAAACAATTGATGAAAAGATAAGAAATGAGCAAGAAGCTTTGATTCGTGATGAGGGGATTGTGATTGAGGAGATTACATAATGGAATGGGGTTTGACACCAAAGAAGTGCCAACAAAAAGTTGAAAACTTGGAATGGGATAATAGCGCCAACTTAAGAAAACGGCTTTCTGGAGAACGTGCATTTCCAATCACTCTGTCATTGAAGTCGCCAACGAGCTCTGAAGCTTTATCCGACATCAGCCAATTTACGGATTTCGTAAAAGTGTGGCGTGATTGGCCTAATCAGCACCAGGTCGAATGGAAAAAGGTGGCTTACCGAAACAATGGTACCCATGAGGTGCCGACAAAATTAGTTTTAAATACATTTCAAGAGTTTGTTGATTTTCTCGGTCATCATGCTCAATTAAGATCGGCTTCTTGGCAACAATTAATTGAGCCTATACTAGCGTACGATCGTTCTCTTTATCCTGTATTGGTCAAAAACCTCACAACGATTGAAAAACTGACTATCATTGATGTTAACTTACTGGTGTTAGTGTTACCGCAATTAAAAAGAGGTATAGGGAGTGACATGTATTTGCGTGCACTCCCATTGATTGGCGCAGACACCAAATTTCTTGAAGCCAACATAAAATTGTTCGAGTTGATTTTAGATCACTTAATGTGTGGTCAGGTCATGAAATGCGACGGGATTATTGGTTGGTTAGGTTGTAAAGAAAACCCTAAAGGTTTATTGAGTGTGCGGCCGTTGTGCTTGCAAACAAAAAAAGCGATGGCAGGAATCCCTTTGCTGCAAATGTACAGTCAGGACTTATATGAGTATAAGTTACCGGCGTCAAACATTCTTGTGGTTGAAAATATGCAATCTGGTTTGGCGTTACCTGAAATGGCAGATACAATCGCAGTTTTTGGTGGTGGAAGAAACCTTACTTGGATGAAAGCAAATTGGCTTAAATCAAAAAGAGTAGGGTACTGGGGTGATATTGACTCCTGGGGCTACGTACTATTAAATGACGCAAGAAGAAACTGTGCTGGTGTTGCTTCTCTAATGATGGACAAGAGCGTACTTGATGAGCATTTTGAACGAATTGTTGAGGAGAAAACACCTTATGATGGCACCCTTGGACTTCTAACTGCTCCAGAGGAAGCTGCCCTAAAGTGTTTGATGGAGAACAATGGATTTGTGGCTCGATTAGAGCAGGAAAGGCTTTCTTCAGATTATATTTCAACACAACTTAAAAAATGGCTGTATTTCAAATAGTTTTATCACTTGTAACGGATGTTTAGTTGAACTGTATAGACCTTTTTACCGTTGTGTAGTTAATGCTAATCTGAGCTCAATTTCTAACATATTCCCAAAGGTGCAAACTATGAGAATTTCGTGGAAGGCGCACGAACAAAAACTATACCTCACTCTATTTAACATAATATACATTATGCGTAATCAAAGTTATTTAAAGTCGTTCAAGATGAATGACTGGCCAAACCTGCAAAATCTAGTCTGACGCTTTATTATCAAGGCTTATGTTTAATCCCTAAATTACGTTATTTTTTCTAACTGTCGGGTTTCTTTCTGTTTCCTTTCGGTACAGGTTAAATGGCAGACATTATAAATTGACATATTAGACGACAATTATGTGTCTCGAATTTATGGTTTATAAGGTTAAGGAGCCAATACCAATCCTGCATCGATAAAGAAATGAATCAAAATCATTATCTCTAATCTTTTCAGGCCCATTAGAATAAATGGAACACCAAATGCTATCCCTCCAATTACATAAGGCATCACTTGCTCTATACTTCTGGGTTCGCCATGTATTAATACAAATGATGCAACGGTAACAGGCAGAATAAGCCAGGGATTTGAAATCCATCGTTTTAACCGTGTAAGAGCAAAGCCTCTAAACAAGACTTCTTCCGTCACTGCAGCGGTTAATGCGGTAATAATCATAAATAATCGCTCTACAGTACTAACTGGACCGATAAAATGGGACTGGGATTTCACAGGAAGTTGTTCACCATAAAGTATACCTGGCATTACAATGGCAGATATAGACAAAAGTGCGAAAAGAAGCATAAACCATAGCTTATATTTAATAAACCATTGCCAGTTAACACCAATTGAATCCCAACTCTGCTTGTTTTTACTAAGAGCCATCCAGACAAATAGAAAGGATATCCAGTGAAAAATAAAGTTTGATAAATGAAAGTACCACCATTCAGTTCTAAGATTTTCGTCTAACAATGACATCAAAAATTCTTCAGGCACCAGGGGTAGAAAAATACGACCAAAAAAATCCGTACTATAAAGTAATGGATAGGCGACAAGCACAGCAAAAAGCGCGATCAATGTCGTTTTATCGATACCCTGTTTCAGGGCGCTATTAATGGCTGATGACATTCGACTACCTTAAATAATTGACTCTACTCTGATTCCATCAATCATGGTTCTTCAGATAACGGATTAAGTCGTTGATTGATTTTGTAAAGAAGATAAATTAGGCTGGCTATACAGAGCAACTCTTAATGCGTGAGAACGGTGAAATTAGTCGTGAATCACACCTCAAAAAGGCAAAGTACCATTGACGATGCGTGAATTCTTCAAAACCTATACCGTAAATGCGCTAGCTTTAAGCAAAAAAAACAGGCTTTTTGACTATATTCTTCTCACAGTTGTGGTTTTTCTTCTAATTTTAGTTAAACCTTTTGGACTTGACCAAATTAGCCTTGAGACAATTGGTTATTGGATAATTATTTGTATCGAAGGTTTTTGTCTGTATGCATCCATATTTTATTTCGGTGAGAAATATTTACTGGCCCTGAAACTACCTTATCCGCTTGTGCTGATTCTTTTAGCCTTAGTTGCAGGGTTTTTAATGTGTTTCGTGGTTACTTTCACTATTTCCGTTTATTTTGATGTGCCTACTGAGTATTGGGCAAGGTTGCCTGTTCTTTTCCCGCAGACGCTTATCATTGGTGGAGTACTTATCTGTGTCTCTATGGTTAGAGACTACATAAAGCACCAGAATGATTTACTCAATAAAAATCGCCAGGAAAAAAAGAAACAAGATTCCCTGTATAAATTCATGCAGAAACTACCAAAAGAGTTACGTGGCGAACTTCTCTGTCTTGAGATGGATGACCATTATATTAAGGTTCATACGGATAAGGGACGACATATGTTATTGATGCGAATGAAAGATGCTATTACCGAGCTTGAAGGACATAAAGGACTCCAGGCCCATCGCTCATGGTGGGTTTCTGAAAACGCGATAATGAGTAGCGTGAAAGAAGGAAGGAATACTTTTCTCAATCTTAAGAGTGATATTATTGTGCCGGTATCAAGAACTTACCTGCCAGAATTTAAAGTAAGAAACCTCTTATAAAGAAATATTCTCAGTTAGTTAATGTGTAGCCTATCTGGGTTAATAGCCTCAAGAGGGCTGAAAGCTTAGATAAAATAATAATATACAGCGAGCACAAGCAACATAATCTGTAGTGTAAATCAGAGTAAATATGCCTATAACTATAACATCCCATAATTACAGTTATGGGATGTTATAGTTATTTGCGAAAGATTGTGTTATAAATGTTTCTAGTTTATTCAAAGGCTCGATATGACTAAAACATTATCAAAATATGATTTGCTGGGCGATTCGGCTGAGCGTTCTCTTGTACAGGCTCAGGTTGAACAACGTCTGGATGACTGGTTAAGAGTCACGCGGCACTCTGTTGCTGAAAATACACTAAAAGCTTACAAACGTGACTGGGAGATATTCTCTCGCTGGTGTTTTGATTCAGGAGTAAGTGCTTCTGATAATTGTAATTCTGATAGTAAAACCATCAGACATCCTTTACCGGCATCACCGTCAACCATTATTGATTTTATTCAGTCCCAGATTGGGTATCGAGCCCCCGCTTCTATCAGGCGATGTTTATCAACTATATCTAAAATTCATAATGCGGCAGGTGTTGTTAATCCATTGCTGGATGGTCTGGTGATCACTGCAAAAAATGAAATTGGTCGTGGCCTCAGGGATGAATTTAAAAAGCGTCCACATCATAATTATGCTGGCCAACAGCGTCAGGCCTCTGGTTTAACATGGAGTCACCTGTTAAAAATTAAAGAATTACTGAAAGTTTCACCTTTAGTTGAAGCGACAAATTTACCCGTGGTAAAAGCTAAAGCAGTACGAAGACAAAATGGAATCTGGCTCAAAAACGCAAGGGACCGTGCTTTAATCTTTCTCGGTTACGATACTTTATTAAGAGTGAGTGAGCTAATCTCCGTATCAGTTGAAGCTATTAATTTCGAAAACGATGGTTCAGCCATTGTCACCATTGGTAAGCGGAAAGATAACCAGGAGGGTGAAATTGCGAATAGCTATGTTGCACCCGATACGGTTAAAGAGATAAAACGCTGGATGCTTTATTCTGGTATCAATACAGGCCCCCTCTTCTGTTCAGTGACTAAAAGCGGAACGCTAAGGTTAGATAAAGAATTTCAGTTACCCAAACCACTCACTCGTCGAAATGTTGCTGATTTATATAAGGCAACCGCAGATAAAATTGGAGAATCGTCAGAATTATTTAGCTGTCATTCGACCAGAGTTGGCGCTACGCAAGATATGCTGGAAGAAAATATTGGTATGCTTGCAGTAAAACAAGCTGGCAGGTGGAAATCAGATCGTATGCCTTCTCAATATGCGAAAAAGGTAGAGGCCAGGCGCGGTGGTATGGCTCAGCTTTCTATGAAAAAAAATCGAACGTAAAAGATACCCAAATGCCTGTCTGGTATTAAAAGCCATTATTACGCCAATGGAATTGAAAAAGCCCGAACATTACTGAACGGGCGCTGGCGGGCATAAAATCCATTTCTATCGCTATACGTCAAGCGATAAAAAACTAAATTAGTCCTTTTTAATATCACTTATCGCATAAGTTGCATCTTCACCTCTTTCCAGAGATGATTCCAGAGTTTTTGTTACTGCGGCCAGAAATGTACGAAAGTGAGCTTTACCCGCGTTAACTCTAAAAAAGTGCTCATCTGTTGAAGCGATTTGTTTCAATACCGCTTCATCAGCATCGCTACCGTAGGCAACGCTGACAATATCAGAAATTTCTTTGAGGTCGACTAACAATTCATCACTCACATTACTGTGTCCATCAGAAAGAAAAAAGCAAACTGGGCGAAGGTATTTATATCCTTGATCTCTCACTTGATTAAACTGATTAACAGCCTCTATACAATGCTGAATCGCGCAATTAAAGTTTGTGCCACCTACCGCATCAAGCGGTTTGAACAGATTGTTCAAGTCCGCTGCAGCAATACCTGAGTGGAGTAAATCTGCATTGGTATTGAAACTGACAATGGATAAAAAGTAACCATTCTTATTCTGGCTCTGGGCCAAGTCATTAATGAGTACCTCCTGAACTGAGTCATTCACATCCTTAATATTTTCACCAGCCATAGAACCACTAGTGTCTATACAGGCAATAACATGCTGCTTACAGGCTGAATTGACGCCTAATGGCGTTTTTCGTCTTGGTTTTTTTTCCTCTACTTTGAAGTTATTTTCAAAAGGAACATTGATCATCTCGGTCATTTTACAATCCTCGTCGTTGATTACAGTGACGAGAATAAATTTAACATCAGGTTAGCAATTTAACGATCCAGAAACCTGGAAATTACACATGGCATTAATTGCTTATTACCGTGTTATTTTTCAAGTATGCATGTTTTAACTGTAATAGTGAAAACCCGGTTTTACAGATTCCTGGAATGCATATGCCTTCAAAAGGTATAAGATTTGAATATTGAAGTGCAGCTTTAAATTGTTGATATCAGACAACTTTGAGTCTCAGTTACAGGAGCGTTGCCACCATGAAAATTAATACAAAAAAACTAACGGTGTCAGATGAGTTTATCAAACACTGCCTGGAAATTGGTGTTGATATAGAAAACGCAATGCTTAGTCCATCAAAAAACAACACCGATGTTCAAAAAATACTAGCAGCACTGCAGCAATTGAAAACAACCCACAATAAATAAACCTGACTGGAAGGAATAAAGTTATGACGACTAGAAGACAACACATCGCCACCCATAAACCCAGATTAATTTGTGCGAAATCAAAGCGCACGACAAATAAAATGGAAGAAAAAAATATTAAATCAACAACTCGGATTTTTTCACTGAAAGGCGGTGCCTCAGAGTGTGGCCTGTACCGAGAAAAAAACGAAGATGCGGTCAGACTCGGCAGAAGCTCAGAGAATGCTACTTTTATGGTGGTGTGTGATGGTTTGGGCGGAATTGTTGGCGGTGACGAAGCTTCTCAATTTACCGCTAAAAAAATCGCAAAACTACTCATGGAACTACCAGCAAAAGTCAATGTACTTCACTACATCAGTGAGGCTATCTATAAGGTTGAAGCTGAATTTAAACGTCAGAACATTCCGGGCAGAACGACACTTATTGTTGCAGTAGTGCATGACCAGTTTCTTTATTACGCTTATATAGGTGATGGAGCGCTGAATGTTTTGTACCCTAATGGACAAATACTTCAGCTGCTTACACCTCAGCGCCCCGCTTCCGCACCCGATAATTTTCTCGATTCCAGTTTTGGCAGTGAAATTCATGGTGAGCCTGTTCTTGGCTCTCTAAAGCTCAGCGATGGCTGTGCCGTATTTGCAATGACTGATGGCGCTTCAGATTTAACTGATGGTATCTTTCCGGCAAAATTAATAGGCAAGTTTAGAACAGAACAAATTCCCCTGAAACAAATAGCCAGAGATTTTGTGATGGAATTAATCAATGCAAAAGATGATTCAGGTATACATCTACATTCTGATAATGCGAGTGCCGCTTTCATTGTTTCCTCCAGCTTAACAATGATGAAAAATCTGGGAGCCGCTTATGAAGCGCATCATCAAACTGAATAGTGGTGGAGAACTTGCTTTTAATACTGATGATTTGCTCGGTGAGCCTGGTACGCAAGGAGCTGTTTACAAGACTGAGTTATTTAATCTCTCTGTGGCGGTAAAGGTCTACCACGCTAACGCATGGATAAAAATTGAAGAACGAACCCGGTATCTGGTCAAACAGCATGATGTCCAGTTGATTCCAAACTTATGTTTACCCTTATCAATCGGACAGTGTAGCGATACCGGTGATTTTGCAGTGATCATGCCTTACGTCGATGCAATACCGTTTGACCAGTTTCTTGAAGAGGAGATGCCAGATATTGTAAAGCGCGTTGAAATGTCCATTCAATTTATGCAGTTATGTAACCTGCTAGAGGAAAAAGGCATAGCACATGGCGACCTGAGTTACAGTAACGTGGTAGTCGACCGGGCAACTCATCAGATATATTTGATCGACCTTGATAATTTTATCTGTTGTGATAATACTATTTGTTATCCTCCCGCCTTTGGTACGTATGAACTCATAAGCCCAGAGCTACGACAGGGTTTCCATAATAACAATAATAATTGTAATCGTAATAATCATCAAACACCGATTCCAACTATTTTTAGTGAACGTTTCAGTTACGCAATTGTTCTGTCTGAACTTTTACTAAATCAACACCCCGCGGCTGATGCGAAAGATCCCGGTGATTTTTTCAATTTGATGGTCGCCGGTGATTTTCCAACTTTTGACTCGGCGAATGAAAGATTATCGACTGAATTGTTTGAATTGTTTCATAACAGCTTTTCATTAAAAGTAGAAAATAGACCAACTGCAAAACACTGGTTGAACACACTGTTAGTTATTGTCGCTAACCAGTCGTTGGTAATTCACAGCTGTGGAACACCGCAGTTTATTTCAAAAGAAGATGAGCTTTGTCGACATTGCGGTAATTTATTAGTTTTACAACATGGTATGACATTAGTGTTGCACGAGGGAAATGGAAACCTGAATACAATTGAGGCAGATTGCTTTGTTGGTAGAAATGATTTTATCGATTCACCGCTTACCATTAGCTCCAGGCACCTTAAATTCAGGTGTAATGGCATTGACTGGTTTATGACACCCGTTGGTCGAAACCAGACCGGAGCATGGACAGCGAGAGCGCTAGACTGGGTGCCGCTCGAAAATGGGAAAGAATATCGTTTAGCTAAACAATACTTCCCTCTCAAATTATGGGTTGGTGGACATAAAGCGGTCCTTGAGCAGACAGCGGTTTAAAAATTCGAGTATTCGAGTATTCGAGTAGCCATTTTTAATATCAATAAAGGTTACATAAATTGAAAGATTACATAAGTTGAAAGGTTACATAAATTGAGGTGAATAATTATGACCATAGCACTTAACAAAGCATTTAGGATACCGACAGATGAAATAACTCGAACCAATCGAATTATTTTAATGACCACAATATTTATTGTAATCATCGGGCTGTTTCCCAACTTTTATTCCTGGCAAATGACTGCTACAGGTATGCTTCTTTCTGGTTTTATACCACCGGATACAACATTGATACAGTCAGAGGGAATCACCCTCATTCTCGCGGCGGTAATTCAACTGGGAATATTTCTACTATTTAACTTGATCCCCGTTTTATTTAAATGCACTAACATGCGATGGTGGTCAAAATCGATTTCCTTTATCGTACTGATATTCTTTTTAAGCGCGCTTATACTAGTGAGCTGGGGATATTCATTATTTTCCACTACCTTGAACTCCGTAGGTGGAGAGATAGCGCTTAATATGGAAGGTAAAGTTGAAAATTACTTTCAATCACTTAAAAACATCGATCAGCAAATTATAGGAAATTATCAGAAACACCTGAATAATCTCACTAAAATGGCAAATCAGGCAGCGCAAGGCAAAGACGGTACAAACATCGCCAGATGTGGTTCAATATGTAATGGATTTCTCAGAAATAGATTAAGGTTGAGCCAGAAGTATCTGATTTTATCGAGTCAATCAGTGTCATCGCTTTTCTCCTACTATGAGAATAAAGCATTACCCGTAGTATTAGATGCGATTAATCAAAATGAATACCCTGACATCTTAGCAAAGGTAAAACACTACAAACACTTCTTACTTGAAATTGGCGCAGCAGATGATATTTCTATTCAATTAGAACAACTCATTAAGCAAAAATCTGAACTGACAAAAAAAATCGACTCCTCCAGCAGTAACCAGCAAGATTTACTGATTGATTATATTAAAGAGCAATTGAACAGATTATGGCAAGGTGATCACAGGTTTAATTCAACGCTAGTTTTTAGTCTGGTGATGGCTGTTATTCCTGATATAGTTAATTTGTCGCTGATATTTTGTATATTTATCATTATGCATATTGACGCTGCTGTTTTTGTCAATCGAAAAAGAAAGATTCAAGTTGCTATTAATCCATAAAATAGTTTTGTTATACGTCGAAAAGCACAAGGTATCTGCTATAGCGAATGAAGAAAAATATCAGTATTGAACTTATCCTTTTCTTTACCGCAAACAAATAGTTGAAGCAGCACTTAAATCAGAACTTGTTCTTATAGAATAAATGTGCACTACAACTGTAAGTCTCTTTTATCTAGCCAGCAAATAATTCAGTCAATAAAACTTGTCGTCACACAATTAAACCGCCCTGCCTTAGTCGTAATACTGGCCAATTTGTCATAAAAGCATTGATTATTAAACAAGAGAACCGTTTACTTATATTGATTGTTTCTTGTTAACTCTGGCTTTTTGAAATACGGAATATGCGGTGATATTGCTAATGTCTGTATGTGCGAGCTATCTCAAAGGTAAGCGTAGAAGACTTTTGATATTGAGTTAACTCGCGTATTCTGTCAAGTACTGCATACACCAATAGCGATAACAAGTCATTGTATTAATAGTACTATATTCTTATTTTTGACAAGCCCTTGATAACCATCCGGGTTAGTTTTTTTAACAAAGGTACCTTATGTTCATTACTGCTATTGAAGCTTTTGACGGGTAAATCATTATAATAGTTTAAGCGTTTTAATTTTAAAGGTCGCGAACCACTCAGGTCTACAATAATATTACCCCGTTCAAAATTAAGAAAACGTTTAACCTGTTCAGGATCCATCACGTGAGACTCTTCAAATATTTTCTCGTTGTTCTTGTCTTTTGTTTTTATGCGACACTTACCTAAGCGTCTTGAAACTGTTTCTATCGTCCCTTCGTGATTGCCAGGCATATAAATAATTGCATCTGCATTTCCAGAAAAGCCATCAGCAGTCTTATTGTAAACAGCATCAAGACCACCACGATCCTGCACCACATACACTGCGAGAATTCCATAACCACGCATCAGCGGCGCACTGGTTTCAATATATTCGTTATATCCTTGTGATTGAAACTCGTCGATAGCAAATAAACAGGGAATCTTTTTATTACCAGGAATTGACTCAAATGTATAAGTTATCAAATTGGTCAATAATCTGCTGAATCCAGAAAGCTCCAGCTTGATTGAGGTTGCCGGTGCGACAAAAGAGAGATAAACATCATCTTTATATTTTAACTCTTCACATAAAAAGGTTGATTTTCCCTTTAAGATGGGTAGCATATCAGGATATCCCAACCACTCTAACTGGCCCTGTGCAGTTGTTAAAACATTACCTCGCGTAGCTGGATTTTCACGCAAAATAGTTGACGCCTGTTTGGCAATAAATCCGTTGTACGCCGGATTTTTTTCCATGATGCGTAACAGAGTTATAATCGGATCATCTTTACCGCCTCCTTTGCTCTTATCAGGCTTAATCCACCAGTAGCCTCTGCACAGAAGGTCATAACAGGTTATCAAATCATGATCTTGTGGTTTGTGAGCTGTGTAAACATGCAATATTATTGCCTTCCATAAATTACGGGCATGGACAGTAAATATTGGATTCTTCTCCCCCTCTTCCTTTTTGATTAAAGCTTCTGCTATTTTAACGGCTACTCGAACAGCAACGTCTTTGTTACCCACACGTTTTTCAGCAGCTTTCATTTCATCAAACACATTCCAGATAACATTATTCAGGTTTGAATCATAAGGCGC
The DNA here is from genome assembly GCA_016743995.1 of Kangiellaceae bacterium. GTDB lineage: Bacteria > Pseudomonadota > Gammaproteobacteria > Enterobacterales > Kangiellaceae > Aliikangiella. Next base: position 47,185 of record JADGFG010000006.1, read on the forward strand.
AATAATATGTAACGTTTTTTTAAGTAACCCTTTAAGAATACGAGTGATTTCTCCTTTGGGATCAATATAAAACGCACTCGATGACCAGCAGGATAACACTAATGTAAGGTAAGCGCTTTTCCCTGAACCTGTTTGACCTAACAGGACAATATGCCTTTTTATATTGATTCCCACTGGCATCAACCAGCCAATTCCAAAGATCATTAATCGCCCAATTGGAAAATAGGATGGCCGGTACATTAATGTACAGGTAAAAAGAGGATGAAGAAATCCACCCGACGCGCCTTTTCCAAACACAAAAACTTCCTGCCACCATTCAGAAATTTTCATCCAGCCTCTAACTACAACACGCCAGGGTATTATATTTGGCCAGCGGCTAAACTGGTTAATATGATACAACCCTGAAAGTCGAGCTATTCCCAGTACTAGTGAACGCAACATACTTATGCCGAAAGCGATGTCGAGATAGATAATCACTGCATAAAAAGGGTCTATTGATTGAACTAAATCAACCAGTCGCTGTAGTATTTGTTCCAGGTTCATTTTCTTTCCCCCATTTTACCCAGGTATAATCTACCGTATTAATCCAGATTGAGATCGATGCCAACTTCCTGATTCATTGTCACCTCACTTTCACTCATGATAATATTTTTATTAGTGATATTATTTTCATGAGTGATAGAATTTTCATTAGTTACAATATTTTCAATCAGCTCATTTTCCTCCCCTTGTGCTATTGAAAGTTCTGTTTGTTGATTGATATCTGCCTGCTGATAAAGGTCATTTTGTAAAGCGTCTTGAAGGACTTCATTGTGATTATCAATAATCGTCCCATTGGGCATAGCAATTGCCTGCTCAACTCTTTCCTCTCTGGCATGCTGGTATTGCTGCGACATATCCTGAACCGATTGAGCACATAATATTCCGCCGAGCATTAATGCATTGATTGCATCCTCCTGATGTAGTTGAGTCGGTTGTTGCAACTCATTAAAATTATTTTCTGTACCGACTACGGCCACATTATGATTTAAGTCATGCTGAATCTCGTTAAGTTTTTCTACGGCTTCACTGCGACTATGTTCTGTTGATGCGCGTTGCATCGAATTTTCCATTTCAGTTTGCAGTGCATATTCACGTTTATCTTCGAGCGTACAATCGAGTGACTGGTTGCTGGTGTTTGTATCATCGTTCATGGAAACTACCTCTATTGTCTGGTTAATTCAGATAGACAATAGCAGTGTTGAACCGATGAACAAATCCAATAAATTGGAAGATTTGAGTTTCAGAAAGAATTGAAAAATTAAATAGTTACTATTATTGGAGGTAAGAATTTCCTATATCAATCTATATCCACGACTTCATAATAAACAGTTGCAGCCCCAAAATTAAACGTTGAAGCTTCTGACGTCCTCTTGACCTCTCTACTGTAGCATTCAACCAGGTTATACAGATCACTTCGTGTCAAAAAATAGCATTTTTGAGCGGTATCCAGGCTCGCTAGATTATCAAATTGAATAAATGGCTTTTTCAGCATGAGAAAATATAACTGTTGTGCGCCACTAAAATAAGCTTGTAATCTGGGTGATAAGATTAATCGATCATCTTCGGGGTTAATCTGATAATGATCGTGCTGGTCTTGTTCATTGACTATGAGTACACCATGATATTGTTTGTCTTCTTCATAAATTGCAAAGCCGCCGGGTATTGCACAAAATAGCGCTGAATAATATTCGCCAGCCGAGACCGTGTCAGGTAGATCGATACCTACGGTAAATTGTTCACCCTTTTTGTAGGTCGGCACCGGTGGGTTATCAGCGGTATCAATCGTATCGCCTACATTTAGCATTCGAAAAGAACTAGTTGATAGTGAGTAGATATTCAGTTTACCAAGATTGTTCAGTAGCTTAGAGTTTAATTTTGATAAAGCGGTGGCATCTTCAAAGCTCCAGCCCAGCAGCACTTTAAGATCGGCATAGGAAGCGTTTACCAACTGGTTTAATGTGAGAGTAATGCTTTTTTCTTCTGCTAAAAACTGAAGAAACTGATCAATTTCGTCACGGGTAAAGGGAATTGGAGCTTTGCTTAAGAATGGATTTCGTAGTACTTCATTGAACAAGCGGTCGTGTTTACTCCAGTACATTTTGTTGTTTCTGGATAAATCTAAAGTGCCATCACCATCACATAATTCTGGATAGATAGCCAGTAATAATCGAGTTTTATTATCTTTGTCTATTCCGAGCGTATCGAGTATCAACTTCATTTTTTCATGTTTTTCTTCAATACTTCTGAAATAAACTTTTTTATCATCGTAAAGTATACTTGACATTATAGTCTCACTTGCTTTTTCTATTTATATTAATAGTGATAGAGTATATCAGGCATTATTCTGTCAGGAATTCCAGAATCCTGGATTGATTTCCTGAAGGATACCCTTTAAGCGCACAGCCATTATTAAAACTCTTTGAAAAGAATGTTCCGAAAAAAGTTCCGCTTAATCTAATGCCTGTATTCTTGAGTAACCCGGGATAATCATATTTCGCACGCCGTACGACTGGTCTGGCCTCTACGCCATAAACTGGGTTTAGTCGTAACAACACTGGCAGGCTCTCCCTTGATATCAATCAGTTCTATTTATTGTTTTTTGTATTGATTGTCTTTTCCCGCGCTGCGACGAAGGATTACTGCTTTTACTGTTTACCAGTAGTCCTAC
>JADGFG010000211.1 GCA_016743995.1 Kangiellaceae bacterium
GTTTAAGCCTGGGAAAATTTCATCACATTGTACGTCAGTTAACCCAAACCATTTTGCCAGACCCGCCGACATTTGCTCGGAATGAGTCGTAGGTTTTAAAATTCCCTTACCCAGCAAATCAGTATTTGTTCCCGACAATATCGGCATCTTTCCATAGAGGCCACCATTGACTGACCCACCAACAATCAATTGATGACCGCCCCAGCCGTGATCAGAGCCGCCCCCATCATTGGGTTGCATTGTTCTGCCAAATTCAGACATGGTAAATGCAGTTACCTGATTCTCAATACCCAGACTCACTGTCGCATCGTAAAATGCAGCAAGCGACTCACTAACATCGTGCAACAGATTTGCATGGTAGGCTCTATACAGTCCGTGCCCAATTTTAACACCACGATTTTGTGCATTATGCGTATCAAAACCAGGTACACCAACAAAAAATATTTGTCTACCTATACTAAACTGCTGACGTAATTGAATGACATCAATAACTCGGCGTAGTTGTTGCGATAATGCACTCGGGCCAAACTGGCCAACTGGGGGTACATTATTAATTGCGGATTGAAACCCAGCGGTTTGTACTTCCGTTTTGACAAATGTATTCGCGTACTCTCTGAGTAAAGCATTTCTGTCGTTGCGCATATATTTGAAGTGATTTTCAAGATTGGGCTGTCTTTCTTCCGCAGTCACATGATGATGGTAAAGTGCAACCTGAGGGTTTTCAAATGCACCAATACTGAACGCCTGAGTCTGATCAGCAGCAGACCAGGTATTGCTGCCATCCAAACTGATGTTTTGCAAGTAATGAAGCGGCGAACCTGAAGTACATTTTTCCAGCATCTTCCCTGCCCAGCCTTTACTTTTACTCTGTTGCGGCGACAAACCACTTAACCACGCTTCCTGTTGAGAATTGTGTGCAAACCGGTGACCATTCTCAGTACCTACATTTGCCTGTATAGCGACCTTTCCCTGATCGAATAAATTTTTCAGCCGGAGCATATCAGAGTTAAACCCTAGCCCTCCAGAAATAGAGGAGGTTCCAAGGTTAACTTCTAACGGGTTTTGCGCCGATAAATGGCCTCTAATGCTTTCATAATCGTGACGTTCGTTCCCCATCACAGGAACAACCATATTTGAACTGTCATTTCCACCATATAAAAACACACAAATTAAAGCCCTATAATCTGCTGGTGTTGCTGTGCCTCCGGAAAATGCGTTCGCAATATTTGCCGTTCCAGTGATTCCTGTCGTAGAAAGAACAACACTGCTCGATAACATCTTTCGTAAAAAATTTCTGCGTGAATGGTTTTCAGATTTCATGGTAAATTAGCCTCCAGAAAAAAAACTGAATAAAACGAATAGCACTCTAACGCTGCACAGTAAATTCGGGTGATTGCATAACAAAAGCCAGTACATTCTTTATTATCCAATCCTGTGCGCCTTGCATTTTCATATGCGCTATCTGTCTTCGAATGGTCGCTTTCATACATTCAGACATTAACCCGCTGGTAAATAACAGGTTAAGCCTTTCAATCAATGTCTCAACTCCCTGTTGGTCATACAACGTTTGTAATCCAGTTAAGTTAATGGTGGGATAGTGAACGCGCGGTCTATCAAAAATAATATCCAGAAATTTATTTTCTGTGACCACTAATTGCGAAGTATTTAATAACTGTAACTCTGGCGCTACCAGCCCTGCATTAGCAACCTCTCCCTGCGCATAATCAGGCATAAAAAAATTGAATACCGAAGGAGCGTATAAAGGAGCCTGCCCAAAAAAGTGATTAAACAGGGTTTTATTTCCAAAGGTAAACTGTCCACTCGCAGGCAAAGGAGCATCTAATGCCCTGAACAAATGAGTGAGTTTAATCAGTGGTTCACGTATTTTGCCAAAAGAGTTTTCGTGTTGACCAAATCGAGCTTCGCTATCCAGTAAAATAGCTTGAGCGACTTGTGCCAGATCACCCTGAGAGTTTTTAAAAACACGAGCGACTCTTTCAACATAGTCGGCTGAAGGGTTTGACGTCACCAGGCGCATAATAAGCTGCTTACTAATAAAAGGTGCTGTATTTGGGTGCAAAGCCAGATAATTAATGACCATTCTGAGATCTTGTTCACCGGTTTGATTGGCAGGAACAACAAAATTATCAAGGATTATTTTTTGCGAACGATCGTGCTTATCTTCCCAGAACACCATCGGCAGATGAAACGTTCCTCCTTCTGCAAATCGATGGCAAAATTTACCTCGATCAGGTTTAGCAAAACATAACCCCGTAAAAACCTTTGCCAGTTGCTCTATGTCTTTTTGCGTATAGGTAGGAATTCTCTCCCCCTGAACATCTGTTTGATAAGTACCATCAATATTCAGACGGGACAGACCAATCGTAAACAGCTGCATCAATTCCCTGGCATAATTTTCATCGGGTCTGGAAAAAGCAGTATTTCCTTTGTAAGTGAGAAAAATTCCCATAACAGGATGCCTGGTCACATCGTATAATAACTCGTTAAAATGACCCAAACCGTTTTTTAGCAGCGTATCATAGTAGTCAGTTACGGCCCCCGGGTTATTATATAAGGTTGTGTTTGCGCGAAATGATACCGTTAAAATCTCACTCAGAGCAAAAGCCATTCGCTGCCTTAACTGATCAGGTGCATAGGTAGACTGTTTACTCCACGCCTCCCAGCGAAATTTTTCATTACGTTTATGAATTAATACAGGTACATGATAAGCAGGCGGCATTTTAATCTGCTTTGCTATCCACTGTTCATACCCATCCATTTTTACCGACTGTATTGATGACAGAGAAGGCCCGAAAGTAGCCTGTTGCAAAAATCGAGATGCCTGGATATTACTAACTGGTGAACTCAAGTCATCAACTTGAATACTCACACTCGTTTCAATAATCCGGCCCTGGGTGCTTTCTATTCTCTGGGTTAAATGATAACCACCATTCAATCTCGCGTTAAATGTCGGATTCAAGGTATTCAAGTTACTCAGATAGTTGGCCCCGGTACCCGACCAACTTACATTTGCGGTGACTTCGGCCGTCGTTTTCCACTGGATATCTGATTGAAAAGTAGAAGACCTTCCTTTAGACAGGTAAAGATCTTCTGGGGCAACAAAGTCATACCGCTGATTTTTAGCGACACTAACCTGTACCTCAGAAACCAGTTTTTTCCCCTGGTTACTTTCAATCGTTTGAGTCAGAAAAAAATTATCGGGTATATCCGCACGAAACACCGGATTGAGTTCATTAGTGGTCGCAAGAAATTCTGCACCGCATCCGCCCCAGGTGACCGCGTGTGTCGTTTCGCCCGGGTTGTTCCAGTTCACGGATGAGTTAAATCCTTTGCGCTCACCGATTGTCAGTGACAAATTTTCTGGTGGCGAAAAAACAACGCCATTATTTTGTACAGTATTTTGATAGTGGTGATATGAATTAACTGGTTCGGATGTGGCGACAACAATACCAGTAGCGCCGGATAGAAAAACAAAACAAAAAAACAGGACCTTGATAGTTCGATTTCGCATAGTAATACTCTCTACAACAAGCAGGTTTAAAACCATTAAAAAGAGATATAACATCACTGAAAAAAGTAAGGATTGAACAGTTTCCGTTCAACTTGCTTTACTTATTCTGACTATCGGTAAAACTTGAAATTTCTTTGAGAAAATTGACAATAATTGAAATTTTATCTCAAATAAAGGAAAAGGTATTTAATCTATCGTGGCGAACTATTTTTTGAGTGAGATAGTTGAGAGATTAAAGTCTCAACTATCTCTACCAGAGTTTTTCAATTAGTAAAGCCTGGTCACTATTTTGTATTAATCAACACAGGCCAAAGCCTGTTGCACATCAGCAATAATATCTTCAATGTTCTCAATACCGACTGAAATACGGATGAGATCGGAACTCACTCCTGCTGCAGCCAGTTCTTTTTCATTTAACTGACGATGAGTGGTGGATGCCGGGTGACAAGCCAGTGATTTGGCATCGCCAATGTTGACCAGACGAAGAATCATTTTTAACCCATCAATAAACTGAGACCCTGCTTTTATTCCACCTTTTATACCAAAACTCAAAATGCCAGAGGCTTTTCCGCTGGTAATCGATTGACAGGTTTTATAATAAGGACTTTCTTCTAACGCTGCATAATTAACCCAGGAAACTTTCGCATGTTGCTTAAGATAAACAGCCAGCTTTTCAGCATTTTCACAATGACGCTCCATTCTCAAGCCCAATGTTTCCAGTCCCTGCAATATCTGAAAGGAATTTTGGGGAGAAATAGCAGCTCCGGTATTTCTTAACGGTGCGACTCGGCAGCGCCCTATAAATGCCGCATCTCCCAACGCTTCGGTATAAACGACACCGTGATAAGAAGGATCGGGCTGGTTCAATACCGCAAAACGCTTTTTATCAGCAGTCCAGTCAAATTTTCCCGAATCAACAATAATGCCGCCTATTGAAGTTCCGTGACCACCAATATACTTTGTGAGTGAATGCACAACAATATCCGCACCATGCTCAAAAGGCCGACACAGATATGGGGTGGTTACTGTACTATCAACAATGAGTGGAACACCTGCTTTGTGCGCGATTTCAGCCAGTTTTTTAATATCAACCACATTGCCAGCAGGATTTCCTATCGATTCACAGAAAACAGCTTTTGTATTTTCATCTATCGCGTTTTCAAAACCTGCATAATCATCATGCGAAACCATCTTTACCTCGATACCCTGCCTTGGAAAGGTATGTGCAAACAGGTTATAGGTACCGCCATACAACTGACTGGTGCTGACAATATTTGAACCTACCTCACACAGGCACTGAATCGCATAGGTAATTGCTGCCATGCCAGAAGCCACTGCTAAAGCGCCAATCCCCCCTTCCATCGCGGCCAGTCGCTCTTCCAGTACCGCCGTGGTGGGATTCATAATACGGGTATAAATGTTACCCGGCACTTTAAGGTCAAACAGGTCAGCCCCATGCTGTGTGTCATCAAAAGTAAATGACGTTGTTTGATAGATAGGAACGGCTGCGGCTTTAGTGGTCGCTTCAGATTCATACCCATGATGGAGTGCAAGGGATTCGAGTTTCATGGCATTACTCTTTGATTTACGGTTAACTGGCTCAGACAGTAAAGATATCACAACTCGTATTTAACGGAACTAACTAAGTAATATATCAAGCAGAGCTATAGCTCGCTGCAAGTCAGCAAAATTCATGCAACTTGATAGTTGTGAGTATACGTGGAGAAAACAGGCCCCGATAAAGTTTTAACATTGTGCAACGATTAATCACACAAACACCACAGCTTTGCGACTTATTTTGACAAAATTTCCGGGTAGAATAATCACTTCATTATTAGTCATTGTATAAACGCACTTCCCTGAAATAACACACTAGTCTTAATAGAGTAATAATCATGATAATTAAAACATTAAAAGCACCACTCTCTCGCATAACACTTGCCAGCTTACTCGTCCTTTCCTTTAACGCTTCATCAGAGCCGGTCAACAACTCAAAACTTACACTTAAAATTTCCGATATCGCTTTTCAAGACGATAATTTTCGTGCTTGCGTCAACAGAGCGGCGAAAAGAAAATCAGTGGTTTATGCCGCTAACCTGAAGCAGTTAACCTGTGATTTAAAAAACATTCAAAACACCAGAGGTCTGGAGAAGTTATCAGGACTTGAAAAAATCCATCTTAATGGTAACAAGCTCACAGAAATAAACTTAAGTCGCAACTATCTTTTACAAGATTTAACCTTGATTAACAACCGGTTAACAGCTGTCGAGTTAGCAAGTAACGTTAATTTGAGATCACTGAACCTCGGCATTAACCAGATTAAGAGTATTGACTTAAAGAAAAACCAACGACTGACTTACTTAAATATTGTCGGTAACAGACTGACTCATATTGATTTAACTAAAAACAAGGCGCTTACACAATTACGGATAGGCCACAATCAGTTAAAATCGATCAACCTGACAGAAAATCGAAAACTGCACACCTTGAATGCCGCTAACAATCAATTGAAAAGTATTTATCTGGCTAATAATAAGGCTTTAAAAAGCGTAACGCTTGACTCGAATGTGTTGTCTGAACTGGATGTGAAAAACAATAACAAGCTTCAACGGCTATCAGTTAAAAACAATCGGTTAACTGATATTAATATCGATACCAATAAGCAATTAAAATCACTGGCTATAGCCTATAATAAAATCAATCAGCCTGTGGCGAAAAAACTAGATGAATTAAAGAAAGATGGGATAATGATAGAGTTTTGATAAGTTCTTCTGGATTAACGTATTGTATTCAATAATACGTTAATCCATTTTAATGTAAGAGCTGGAGTTAAACCCACTTCTGCGAAAACTACCTGTTACCGATAACTAGTTAACTGATATTAACCTCTATACCAACAAATAACTAAAATCATTAATGATTACGTCAAATCACTTAAGCCAACCAGTAGAAAAAACTAACTTAAAGAAATATGGGGTCTTGGCTGGATAAAAACGCACGGCAAAAATGCCGCGCGTAAATAATAACTAACTACAACTCTTTGGTGTATATTTTGCACTAAGAGTGCTACTACATGTCCAGCTTCCGGTAGTAGCATCTCTGGCCCATGTAATTGTGTTTCCATCAAATTCTGTAGGATGTCCTCCTTCGGTGGTACATACAATTGAAGTTGCAGGCGTAGCAGCAACCGCCGCCGTAGTACCGCTAGCCGCCGTACCAGCACTCCCCCCATCTACTGCTAAATCACAATAAGTAGCGCCCGTTTTGCTAACGCCTATATATCCAGCTTCGGCTGGATCGACAGAAGGCAACTTCCCCTCATTGATAGCTAGCTCAAAACCAACTTTACCAGGTGTGATTTCTGCAAGAGCAGCTGCAGCCTGTGACTTGATTGAATAATTCTGATAAGCCGGCATTGCAATAGCCGCCAGTATTCCAATGATTGCAACCACAATCATTAATTCGATTAATGTAAAACCCGCTTGTACTTTTTTCATCTTAATACCTCTACCTTTTGTTGTTAACTGTAGTATTGTTTTTATAAAGATCCTTCATGAAGTTTTCATGAAAATTTTCTATAAAAACAGCTACATTAATTTATTTGATTCAAATTAATTTGAAAAATAACAATAACAAGATGCGGGGGTAAGAAACTACCAGGTTTCTGTAAAGAGTTGTAAGCACTCGTAGATAAAAGAAAAAGTTTGAAGTTAGCCTGATGCCATCGCCAGAATAGCAGCAATATCCATTTTTCCTGAATAAGTCACCCAGT
>JADGFG010000212.1 GCA_016743995.1 Kangiellaceae bacterium
ACATTGGTTTCAGGTAGGAGTGACTGTCAGTATTTTTTACCTGTTGGTTGTAAACGTTCGGTAAATATCAAGGAATAAGGAGAGCGAAGATGGCAAAACAGTCAAGTAAAAAAGATTTAGCAAAATTGATCAAAGCTTATTTTACAAAGTATAAAACCTACAATCGACGAACCTATATTAGCGGTAACCCATTTAAAGCGAGCAAGGCAGATAAAGCGCATTTAAAAAAAAGGCCAACACGTTCCTGTTCAACCTGTCGTAAATCACCTTCCAGCAACAAAGATTACTGGATTGCTGATCACAGGCCGCCTGTAGCATTAAGCAAAGGCCCCTATTTCCTCTATCCTCAATGTTGTGACTGTTCTGCTATTCAGTCAGGCATTGTCAAAAAGAAGAAATCTGGCATGACTTTGAGTGCTGCAGAAGAAAAATTTATTAATAAACCAAAAACCAATTATCAAGCGGTAGCGACTACTAGTAAAAGAGCTGGTGCATCAGACAAGCTCGCAACCAATAAGCTGGGAAAACATCATGGTTGTGTGAATTGTAAAAGCAGGGCGAATCCTGCTGTAGTCGCTGATCATTATATCCCCTCAAGTTTTTATAGAAATTATGTGAAGAAAGTTTTTGAGGCACTTGGACTAGACTCTTATCTGGACAAAAAGAACCAATATTTAACGATACAATGCTGGCACTGCAGTAATATGCAGGCGCACGAAGTCCGTAACCTGATTACACTGATAAAAATAAAAGCAAAGGAACTGGGGATTACAATGTACTCCTGATTATGATGTTTGTCTGGTTACAGTTGGAAAAGATATTAAAGCCGTTGTTGTACAGCTTAAGTGGAGAGGAAATTGAATTCAATCGAAAATGTTTTAGAGTTTATCATTGAAATTGAAAAGCTTAAAAATGTTCACAGAAAAACACGCCCGGTCGGTCTGGAAAGGTATGAAAATTCAGCAGAACATAGTTGGCATGTTTGTCTATCGGCTTTAATGTTAAAGGATTATGCAAATGAATCAATCAATATAGATCGTGTGATTAAGATGTTGTTAATCCATGACCTTGGTGAAATTGATGTGGGTGATACTATTATTTACGCCAGTGAGACTAAGGAATTAAAAGAAAAAGAAGAGGCGGGTGTTAAAAGAGTACTTGAACTGCTTCCCTCTGGAAAATCAGCGGAATATTTAACCTTGTGGCGAGAGTTTGAATATGGAGATTCTTCTGATGCTAAATTTGCAAAAGCTATCGATCGAGTTCCACCGTTACTCCATAATTTAAATGGTAAGGGACATAGCTGGAGTAAACACAATGTCCCCAAAGAGAAGGTTTTTGATTTAAATAGTCGAATTGCTAAGGGAAGTCAGCCGCTTTGGGATGTATTAAAAAGCAAGCTCGATAAAGCTGTGGAAGAAGGTATTCTTAAGTAAATCTCTGCAAGCTGAAGGCGCTTGTAAATGGACTGTTTAATCTTAGTTTCTAGTAGTGAAAAGTCAATATTTTGGAATTATGACGCTTGGCAATTTTTAACTTATTGATTTATAAGGTGTTATTATAGCGCCCGCTATTATCGACAAAAACTGCAATTAATAACGCTTTAAGATATGTGAAAAAGTCTGTAACCTTATGAATATATTGAATAATTATTTTTGAAGCGTATTTTCATGGCGTTTATTGCGATCAATAAACTGTTATCTGTCAGGAGAGAATATGGAAATTATCTACATTTTTTTTGGAATAATGATTCTCGTCTTTATTGGCATTTTTGTAAGGCTTGGTTCAATACTATTGCAGTTGCAAAGTAATCAAGAAATTAATAGTGCTTACAATGACGATCACCACAATCAACGTGGTGAACTTTTACAAAGACAAAATGATATTCTCGAACAACTAGCAGATGATGTTCAGCAGCTTCAAACTGACGTTCGCGATATGAAATATGTATCTGATGTATTTTACAAGTACAAACTACCTGATGAAAAAGAACGTGAGATGCTAGAACAAATAGAGATCGACAATGAAGTCTTTGATGGTATCAGCGGTGCACGTAAAAGCACTTAACAAGAGAAGGCATGCGATGCAAAATGCACACGCTTGCTTAAAGCGTTAACTACATATGAATATCGAAGAACTTCGTCAAATTAAAAATAAGAATACATCTCAGCAAAATGAGCTGATGTTTTTAGAGATGGAATATTGCGTCAAGAGCGCTTCATCTATTTCCTGGTTAGAGAAATTGCTTTCCAGATATGGCTTTAACCTCATTGATGGAATTCTCATTCTTTTAAGTCATATTCCTGAGCAGGCAGGTACTCTGTGGTATGGAACCTGGCTAACGAGGAATCAAGAATTCTTTGAGTTTGTAGTCGCAACCACAAGAGGTGGCAATCAAATCCTTGGCGTTGAGTCCTGGGTAAAATCTACTCCAGAAATATCAGCTCATAAAAAAGGTATTGGTAAAACCCCTGCGTATATTGCACTAGAGTTGTTGTCGGGAACTAATAGTTAACCGCTTATAAATAGACTGTCTAATCTTAGTTCAGGAAAGTGATGACTGTCCCGGCTTTTCTTTTCTCCCGTTTTTCTCTTCATACAATCACCATTACTATTTTCTCAGGCAATTTTTTTAATGTCCAGGCAATACCCTTAAAGGATCTGAGATTAACAAAATCCACTGGTTTAAAATATTATCGTATGCTGCCTTGCAGCAACCAAAAAATGATCTTTTATTCAAGTTGGATAGCTTTGCTGCCGATATAGCTCTGAGAGAATAAAAAATAATTCATAATTAAGAGTGATTGGTAGAACCTTGTTTGGGATTGACCCATTTAACGAAGTACCTGGTCCTGGTTTTATTTATCTATAGGAATAAAATGAAAAATAATCAACCAGTAAGCAATATTGAGATAGCGTTTGACACCGGCATTAATATACTTTCCACCACCAACTTGAAAGGAGCCATTACTTATATTAACTCTGATTTTATTGATATCAGCGGTTTCAACGAAGATGAGTTGCTTGATAAAAATCACAATATGGTTCGCCACCCGGATATGCCGCCCGCAGCTTTCAAAAATTTATGGGATACCCTTAAGTCAGGTACCCCCTGGATGGGGATTGTAAAGAATCGTTGCAAAAATGGTGATCACTACTGGGTTGATGCTTTTGTATCACCGATTACAAAAGATGGAAAAGTAGTAGAATATCAATCGGTACGGGTTAAGGCAGAACAGTCGGCAATTGATCGGGCTTCATCACTTTACCAAAAAATCAGCGAAGGAAAAACGATAAATAAATCCGTTGGCGCAAGGCTTGGGTTAAAATATAAACTTATTCTCGCTAACTTACTGGCTCTTTCACCCGCCTTTTTTATTTCTGAAATGAGTGGAATGGAAAACTATACCGGGATCGGGTTTTTGATCTCTGCAATCATGATATTGTTGGTCAACTCAATAGTGGCCCATCCTCTTAATAAATTATCAAAACTGGCGAAAGGTGTATTTGATAACGCTCTGATGGCACGAATATATAGTGGACGAGATGATGAATTTGGTCAGATTGAATTAGCCCTCAAGATGAAAAGCTCACAGCTGAACGCCATGGTTGGCCGTATTTCAGATGCCGGTATTAAATTAAATAAAACAGCTGAAATTACCGAAAGCACAGCTGCTCAGGCCAGTGATGCGGTCAGTGAACAGCAACAGCAGGTAATCAAGGTGGCAACGGCAATGACCGAAATGGCTGCTACCGTACAGGATATTGCAGCAAATGCAGCGACCACCCTTGGGCACACCAACAACGCACAGGAGAAAGCTGATGAAGGACGAGAAGTCGTAGACCAGACAATTAAATCAATCAACTCAATGGCTAGAGAAATTGAAAACACGTCCGATACGATTCAAAAACTTTCTCAATTTAGTGGTAATATTGAGAGTATTTTAGGGGTTATTAAAAGTATTGCAGAGCAAACTAATTTGTTAGCTTTAAATGCGGCAATTGAAGCTGCCAGAGCCGGAGAACAAGGCAGAGGATTCGCGGTTGTTGCAGATGAAGTGCGTACGCTTGCAGGTCGAACACAAGAGTCAACCAGCGAGATTGAAACAATGATAGTGCAAATTGTACAAGGAACCAATGACAGTGTTGATGCAATGAACCTGTCCAGGCAGAAAGCTGAAGATTGCATGGATATCGCAGGAAAAGCGAGCACATCGCTTAATAGCATCACAGAGGCGGTAAATAATATTAATGATATGGCTTTTCAAATTGCCTCGGCTTCTGAGGAGCAGAGTATTGTCGCAGAAGAAATTAATAACAACGTATCTGCAATTAATGTTGCGGCTGAGCACACCTCAAAAGGCGCAAAAGAAAATGCATTTGTAGCAACCGATATGAAGAAAATTATCTGTTCGTTAAATAATCTGGTTAAACAATTTGTAAATGCCAGAGCCTGATAGCTTTGCCATGATAGGCGCACAGAATTTATAAAATCATGGCTAAAATTATTCAGCAGAAATTCTTTAGCAGACCGTCAGCCCAAGGACTCCTTTCGGTCAAAAAGAGGAGGGGGTCTTGATGCAATACCTGGCGCTGGAAACCCTGTCATTTATTAATACGTGATATGACTGTCCCTGCTTTTGTGGTGATGATGTTATGATGGGCATTTATGAAAAAACTTATTATTACTTGCAGTCTGAATTTGAAGAGCTAAAAAACTAAAACCCCTAAGAAGCAATGTTAGACTGACTGTCTATCGGTGAGTTCTTATGGAAATCGAGTACGCATATAGCTTCAAAGAAAATGTTTTCTATGTCGGCGTGGGAATGTTGAGGTTTTTCCTGTGGTTCATTCCAGGGTTCTTTGCATATCGTTTTATCAAGGTAAAGAAGTCAGCTTTGAATATAGTATTGTTATCTATTAGCTTGTTTTTCCTTATATACTGGGAGTACAACTCTTTAAATAATAGATTTGTTAAGCTTATACATCATCCTGAAGAAGTGACTTTATTCAAAAAAAGTGGTGAATTAGTCAAAATTCCTATTGGCTCCATTGAGCGATTTTGGTCTATATCCATAGGTCGCAGTGGTGGTTGGTCATGTTATTTACTAATAAAAACAGCAGAAGCAACCTACAATAGTCTTATCGTTCGAAAGCGAGAGCATTCATGCAAAAGTGATGCGGATTATCTGAATGGGGTTTATCGCAAGTAATGAATTTAACCGCGATTCTTCAGCAAACAGTCAGCCCATGGCGCCCGGCAAAGTAAACACTTCTATCTAACTGAGATGAATGTTAGACAGACTGTCTATCGGTGAGCTATATCTAAGGAAAGCAATGACTGTTCCGGCTTTTGCCTAATTATGATGAGCCAAAACATTCAAAAGAATAATAGTTTATAATACATTAATAACTGTGACATACTTCACTAAACGGGAGGTGTATAGCTGTTAGTGTTTTCAATTAAATGGCTAAGTCTAGAAAGAATTGCTTTAATGGTTCTTTCTCAATTAGTCTTGGTTCTGGGGTTGTTAATACTCGGCGTGAAATAAAGTAATATGGATGGAACAATGGAAGAGATCGCAATAATTGCTTATGGAGATGGTAAAGAGTTAGGAGATTTTAAAATCTTTGCTTCTCATCTTGAAAGTGAACTAAGTAAGAAATATAAAACGGTTATAGTTAAGTATGTGAATCGTGATTTTCAATTTTTTCAGCTACTTAACTCAATTGATGAGTCTAAACAAGTCATTGCTGAACTGCATGTTTTCTCTCATGCAATAGGAGCTGGCTTGTTTTTGGGATACGGAGACTCTGCTATTTCCATGAACCGGAACTTGCTGGTTGGAAATAAAATGAAGTCTGGAAGTCGAGTTACTTATCTAGAGGCAGTTAATACTGAAAAGGGCGCTATCCAGACCGATGATCTAGTGAGTGGAAAATACCTTAAGAATAAGGCTGTTTATCAATCCAAATTTTCTGCGAAGGCATTTTTAAAATTGTGGGGATGTAATTCAGGAGTTAAAAATTGGGTATATAGCGATGGTAATGGAGTTGTTGATCCAAAAGACAAATCTGTTCTGTACTACTGGAGGGCTTTTAACGAATTTAATGTGCCAAAACCAAGTATTGCTAGTGCTATGGCTAAGTTTTTTAACCGAAGCGTTTATGGCGCAAGTAGTGGTGCGAGTATAGAGGTGAAATACAAGAAAACCTGGATTTCCTCCAAGGAATTCAAAACTAAAGTCGGGCATTGGCCCTCTGGAGCTTTACCTCATCGCCTTACACCTGACATAGGAAAATATAATGAGTACCTACCTTAAAAATACGGCTGCTTTTGTCGCTCTGTTCCTGTTTGCTGGTTGTGTGAATTCGCTGGGTCACACGCAAAAAGATGAAGCAGCTGAACGAAAAGAGCTTTGTTATAAAGCCAGTTATGGAGATTTGAGTGTCAGCCAGATTGATACTTCCAATCAGGAAGAAAATGCATTTTTACTCAATTGCGCTGTTTCTGTTATTGTTCCTATGCTCAATGAATCAAAAAAAATTGCATTGGAAAGAAATTCGAAGAAAGTTAATCTGGCCAATAGTCTTCTCGCATTAGAACTTGATGTCAATTACGTTGATGAAACTAATACATCATTGCTCATGAGTATTGTAATATCTTACATGCCGCAGCCATGGAAACTTAAGACTACTCAGTATTTGCTTGAACACGGAGCAAAATTAAACTTTGTTAATGAATACGGAAAGTCAGCATTGGATTTAGCCAAATTTCGTCAGGAAACTGAGTTGGTGAAGCTATTGAGTAATTATTCTAAAAAAGAGAAGCTGAAATAGTCATCGCTTTCACACAATTAACCCTGCGCTTATAGATAGACAGTCTAATTTTAGTTTCGATTTTATATTCTGCCGATTGAATTTTAATGAATCTTGTAAATCCATCAGAGAACGATGTTAGGGGGCAGCCACAAAATAATTCGAAATCGCTGAAAATGCGATTTTAACTATTAGATAGTTGCTGTTATTTTTTTATGAATGCTTATTTTGTCAAGAAAACAGAAAAGGTAACCGATAGTTATTCAGAATGGGTGGGTTGAATGCGTGCGAAGCTCTCAGAAATTTCTGATGCTCAAATAAAGTCGGTTGAAATGGATTAGTCTCAGGTAAAAATGGATTTATTCAGGTGCATACCTTTGATGAATTTCTGTTCCAGTTTTTCGAGATAATGAGTGACCACGGTTGATGAGCCAATTACGGTTAACTGAGACAGGTCATCCTGTTTT
>JADGFG010000213.1 GCA_016743995.1 Kangiellaceae bacterium
ATGTAGTTTTACCATGGTCAACGTGACCGATAGTGCCCACATTTACGTGGGGTTTATTACGTTCAAACTTTTCCTTGGACATTATGTGTCTCCCCGGGAATATAAAAAATTAATATAAAATTCAAATAAAACTTAAACTAAAAATCTGGAGCTCATAACCGGATTTGAACCGGTGACCTCTTCCTTACCAAGGAAGTACTCTACCGACTGAGCTATATGAGCAAAACCTTTTACCGCCAGCTCAAACCCTGGCTACAGCAGCGCCTAAACACACACCGCACACACTAAATATGTAGAGCGCGCGTCAATTGGAGCGGGCGGCGGGAATCGAACCCGCGTCATCAGCTTGGAAGGCTGAGGTAATACCATTATACGACGCCCGCAAAGCAGCTCGCATTACTACCAGCCACTCACTTATAAATTGGTGGAGGGGGGAGGATTTGAACCTCCGAAGCCGAAGCAGCAGATTTACAGTCTGCCCCCTTTGACCACTCGGGAACCCCTCCAAAAACTGGAAGCCGCATATTTTGAACGACCATAGCTGAACTGTCAATAAAAAGCGGCCCAATTCCTGCTTGTATTTCCATACAAAGGAAGATACGAACATTTAAAAGCCGCTCAATTCAAACAGAAGCTATTTATAAGCCTCAAAACATACAGCGATAACCTCACTGCTGAAGTTATCTCAAATATGGTGCCGGCACCATGAGTCGAACACGGGACCTACTGATTACAAGTCAGTTGCTCTACCATCTGAGCTATGCCGGCAAATTCTTCACTTAACACATAACTACTACCGGATAACCCATATATGAGCTATGTCGGCTTATTTTTCTCAACATATAAATATGTACTTGCGAGAAGGAGCGCAATTCTAGTGAAAGAAGCAACATTTCGCAATGAGATTTTGATATTTATTTAAGTTTTTTTAGACATACAACTAAAACAAAAACGTTTTTATCTTAATTAAGCATAATTTAATGCTCACAAATGAATATATGGCTATTCCACGACTAAGACTTACAACTCCTAGCCAATTGCGAAACACCATCTGAAATATATTCATCAACAGAGAATCCAGAAGCTCCATTTACCATGTCAACCTGATAGTCCAGCCAGTAAATATCATAGTTCCTGTAAATAACATTAATCTCAGCCTTGAACCCAAGACCAATAACTCGCTTCATTCTACGGTTTGCATGTTTAGGCTCTCTAAAGTGACCTAATGAAATACTATTTTTTGCATTTCCATTCAATACGATATAAAAATCATCAATTTTTTTCTTCCTTAATGCCTTAGCCATTAACTTGGCCTCCTGCCTGTTGGGTAATGCTGGCATATAAACCCAATAACGATGCTTTTCTGATTCCTGACGCTTTCTAACTGAAACCTCTACAACATATTCAGCTATAGATTCACGTAGCTGCTGCATAATACTTACGTCCTTGAACGGCCCCAATGTATAACAGAACACCGATTCAGCTTTATCTAAACGATTATCCGCTATAGAAGCATCAGGAGCGCCTAAACTATTTTCCACTCCACTCTCTAACGCCTCTTTAGCTACCGCTTTTTTGAAACTATTCGTTTCATTTAATAGCTCAAGCATTTTCAAATCACCTCCAATTGGAGGCATAGCATGATCAACAACAACGGGCGCCAGATACGCCCATCCGGCATAAAGTAAATTTAGAATAACAATAAACACCAGTAAAATACGCATATTCTCAGCTACACAATTCTCTTATTATTTTGTATTTGTTGAAACATAATTTAACCCCTGCAATACCAGAAAAGGATTGTAACTGTTTTTACACGCAAGCGCGCCTGATACCCATTCCCCATCCCCACCCGTAACAATACAGTGCACCTTTAACTCTGAGACACTTTGATAATTCTCAACAATGGCAGACAAGCCACTTATAATTAACTGGCTACAGCCTTTTGAGATTGATTCCGATGTTGAGACAGCTAAGCCTGGCTCCACGAAAGCACCACTAACAGGCCCAAAGCTCTCAATATTTCCTGTGCCGGCAATCAGTGATTTAATCATCGTCTGGTAACCTGGCATTATCAAACCACCCAGATGGTTTCCTTTTGCATTAAGTGCATCCAGTGTAATTGCTGTACCACAATCGATAACACAAACTATTTCACCCGTTTTCACATCGCACAATCTGAAAGCAGCCAACATCGCCAACCAGCGATCAACGCCCATATTTTCCGGCAATTCATAGGAGTTAACAATGCCGCATTGTTCTGCACGGGTCTCTACAAACCTGTAATTGGTATAACCATTTGAATTTAACCAATCAATGAAACACTCTTTTAATTCTTTATCTGCTACACAACTAATCGCCAACATATCAGAAGCTTGTGGCAAACCAGCATTTTTCAAAACCGTTTGCAGGTTTTCAATATCATATTCCAGAACACCATGACGCTCGATAGCATCACCCACAAACACGGCCCATTTAATACGACTATTGCCTATATCAATTGTTAACATATGTCTTTAGCTTCAACTTTATATCTGCAGCATAATATATTTTTTCTTCATTATTTACCTTCACCCTGATTCCATGATCTTTTCCATAACCCAACACCTTAGCTTCTACCTCCTCTTCATCTGTTTTAATTATGACATTGCGCCCTGCAAGCACATCTAGCTTATCCCAATCCTCTGCAAACGATTCGAAACCAGATGCTTTATACTGGATCAAACAGTCAATCAAACCACTAAGTAATTGAGCAACCAGAAAATTACGATCTATCAGACTCTGGCCTGAGGAGCTTTGATTCAACATAAAGCTTTTTTCTGCAAGCGCGCTAGAAAGGTCAATCCAGGGCTGATCAATTTTTTTGGCCTCTACTGCTGGCATATCCACATTCAAACCCAGACCAACAACCACAAACATCTTGCGGGCCTGTATACGCGTTTCTAACAACAACCCTGCAAGCTTTTTATCATTAAGCAATATATCATTGGGCCACTTTAGCCCCACTTTAAGGTGCATCGAATTTAACAACCGCGCAACCGTTACTCCACAGGCCAATGCCAGACCACCTGTTTCATTTGCTCGTGAAGAATCAAAACACCAGCCAATACTCATATAAATATTTGCATTAGACGGCGACTGCCATGTTTTACCATTACGCCCCCTACCGGCTGTTTGCTGATTTGCAATGCAGGCAAAAAAACCATCCTTTCCCTGTTGCACACTCTTCATTACCTGATCATTTGTGGATGAAGTAGACTCCAGTACCTGCAATTCTGTTAGTTTACATATAACAGGCTCCGCAAGGTAACCATAGACAAGCGACCTATCTAATTTAGCGCCTAACTGCAATTTTTCTGCCATAGAATTTTCATGCTAATAATTAATTATCTTATACCGATCATCTGTACTTTTAAGGTAACTTAGCTACAATCTAATTTAAAGATTATTCGCTTGAAGTTAAGGGCTTTCATCAGACCTGCCGATAGTTTTATACCACATAATTATAAACAGACTCGATCTGTCAGACAGTCAAAATCACTCATTCTGACAATCATTTAAGGAGACACTGTGGATCTAGCTACTTTACTGGGGCTAATTATAGCCTTCGGTTTCATTATAGGCGCCATTGTTTCTGGCGGCCCCATTATATTATTTATCAATATACCGTCACTGCTGATTGTTATCGGCGGCAGTATTGCAGTGGTTCTAATGCAATTCACATTAGGCCAGTTTTTCGGCGCATTTAAAGTCGGTATCAAAGCATTCTTACATAAAAGCGTAGATGCTGCTGAGCTTATTCAACAAGCCGGTGTCCTGGCTAATATTGCTCGTAAAGAAGGCATGATGGCACTGGAATCACAGGAAATAGAAAACCCCTTCCTGAATAAAGGCATCCAGTTATGCGTTGATGGACACCCACCTGATTTAGTTCGTAAAATGTTAAGTAAAGACATTAGCTTGACCATACAGCGCCACGAAACCGGACAGAAAATATTTACTGCACTCGGTGACATAGCGCCGGCTATGGGCATGATCGGTACCCTGATTGGCCTGGTACAAATGCTAGCCAATATGGAAGACCCGAAAACCATCGGCCCAGCAATGGCCGTAGCACTACTCACCACACTCTATGGTGCTGTCATTGCTAATGCTTTTGCTCTGCCCATTGCAGACAAACTCGCCCTCAGAAGCCAGGAAGAAAAAACCAATAGAACATTAATACTTGAAACGATAAGCGGAATACAGGAAGGCATGAACCCAAGAGTCCTTGAAGAACTACTAAAGGCCTTCCTCCCAGAAAGCCAGAGAAATACCGAGGATAATGGAGACGAATAGTCTCGACTAAGCCAAAATGGAACAAGAAGAAGTAAAATGTCCGTCCTGTCCACCCGCCTGGTTAGCAACATTTGCGGACCTGATGTCTCTGCTTATGTGCTTTTTCGTTTTACTATTATCCTTTTCCGAAATGGACGCACTTAAATTCAAACAATTAGCTGGCTCCATGTCCCAGGCATTTGGCGTACAACGGGATGTTAAGACCAAGGAAATCCCCAAAGGCACCAGTATTATTGCAAAAGAATTCACCCCGGGCCGTCCAACACCAACCGTGCTAAAAGTAATGCGTCAACATACAACGGATGAGTACAAGAAAAACCTGGACTTTAGAAAAGGCCCGGACAATTCAGATAAGTCAGAAAAAGCAAAAGCCGAGGCCGAAAAGCGCCTGGAAAAACTTAAAAAAGCACTTAAAGATCAAATTGCAGCCGGCTCAATAGAAATATCCGGCGACAATCAACGCACCATTATTCGCATTAGAGAAAAGGGTTCTTTTTCATCTGGCAACGCAACACTAAGCCGTCAGTTTAAACCTGTATTAAAGAAAATTGCAGATGCTATTGAAAAAACGCCTGGAAAAATACATATCTCAGGCCATACCGACAACATACCTATATCTACATTCCGATTCAGATCAAACTGGGAGCTTTCATCCGCTCGCGCAGTATCAATTATTGAACATATACTGCAGATTAATAAAAACATCCCTAATGACCGTATTGTGATCCAGGGCTATGCTGATACCGCTCCATTAGTACCCAATTCAACACCAAAAAATAGAGCAACTAATCGTCGCGTTGAAATAGAAGTTATTAAACAAACCGAAACCGTCAAAGACATGCCGAGCTTAATTAAATTTTCTGAGTAATCAAGAATGACAAAAACAAAAGAAGATGAACGCCGAGGTTTTTTCAGAATTAATGATGAAGTACATCTGGACTATACCGCAATCTCTGAGGAAGAGTACGAACTAGCCCCAGAAACACTTAAAAACTTACATGACAATTCTTTTAGTTTGAGCGCTGATTTTGCAACTTTAAATAACAAGATACACCCCGTTCTTAATAATATAAAACAACTTCACCCGGACGTTGGCGAATATCTGGATATGTTAAATGGTAAAATTGATAGCTTAAGCCAGCACATACTTTATAAAAATTCAAAATTAGATCAAAAAAAAATATTAACTGCAAATATCAGCGCATCAGGCATTCAGTTTGAAGGGAAAGAAACACTCAAACTACAGCAAGCAATAAAGCTTGAACTGGTTTTACTTCCCGAAAAAATTGGTGTTTTGATTTATGGCCGCGTAGTCGATTCAAAAGAAAATGATATATCAGTTAAATTCGAACATTTAAGAGAAGAAGACCAGGAATTAATGATTAAACATAATCTGAATAAGCAGATGTCCGAGTTACGTGAAAAAAACAATAACTAATTATTCTTTCCCGAGAAAACAACAACCTTATTACGCCCTGATGACTTGGCAACATAAAGTGCCTCATCAGCGTGCTGCAACAGCTGCTCACTAATAATTTTAGCGCTCTGTTTTTTATCCTTAAGGGCTGATAAAACTTCTAAACCAATAGAAACAGTAACATTAAGCCCACCCTGCCCGCAGGTAAGTCTTTTATCAAACTCAACCGCCTTGCGTAAACGCTCAGCAATTTCAACCGCTCTCTCCAGACTCACACCAGGAAGTACAACAGCAAATTCTTCACCACCATACCGAGCAACTACATCACAGGCTCTCACCTGTTCTTTAATAAGCCCAACAAGCTGGGTTAAAACCAGATCACCAACATGATGCCCATAAGTATCATTAACTTTTTTAAAGAAATCCACGTCTAAAAACATACAGGCAAGATTGTCTCCTCGCCTTAAGCTGCGCTCAATTTCATCTGTAAAACGCAAATCAAAATAACGTCTGTTATAGGCCTGCGTTAATGGGTCCTGATAACCTATTTCTTTAATTCGCTGCTGATTCAAACAGTTCTCAATTGCAACCGCTGTCATAGCAGAAAGTTTCTGTAAAAACGTAGTTGCTATACCTGTTTGATAACGATTAAAATCTCGACTCAGCAGCAACAAAGAACCTATCAACTGATTATTTCGCATTAAAGGCAGCAACGCTGCACTTTTACAGGATTCCACATCATCAAGACCACTTAACATCCAGTCATACTGTCCAAGAACATCAGAGCCCAGCACTGGAAACTTACTCATACCCGCAATTTTTTCTTTATCCGTTTCAGCATCAAGAATTAATAATTTCGACTCATACAACGATTTGGCATCTGTATCATGACCGTAAAAAAGCTTTTCCATATCGTAATCAAAATCAATCAAACTCATTACAACGTCATGCAACTGAAAACGCGCCTGCATCTGAAATAAAACATAATCACGTAACTGAGCGGGGGTATTGGTTGATATTATCTCAAAACCAAACGAATCAAATAACTCCTGCTTCTGCTCATTCGTACGGGCACGACGCAACAAGCTATCTAACTGACGCCTAAGCTTACGATTCTCATTGAAAATAGTATCTTCCATTACAAGGAGTTTATAGCAAATATTATGCATGTATGTGATATTTCATCTGATATTTTGAAATATCTTCATGCTCACACCACTCATATAATTTATATTCAGGGGAAACCAATTATAAATTTAAGCTTATACCTGCAGTAAGCTAAACCAGGCTCCGGGCCTTAGCCTGGAGCGCATCGAATAAAAGCAATATGCCTGAAAAGGACATGGAACACTTTGATCTGAGTTGATACCCAAAAAGCAGAACTCACGACACCGCCCGCTCTGAGTGGCGCCAATAAGGGGCCACTGCACTTAAATCCCCTTCGAGCGGTAACGGATTCTGTTTTGCCTTTATCACAGG